>NZLE01000149.1 GCA_002692605.1 Opitutia bacterium | reverse complement strand
TCTCTTACATGTTGGATTCTTCGGGGGATAAAACCAAGGAACTCGGTGATATTGTAAATAGTTTGGTTCAGTTGCGCGATGGTCTTAGTAGCTCCAGCCCCAATCTTTATTCTCAGGAGATTGCGGATGCGGAACAGGGTCTGATTTCCATGGAAGATAATTTGATCAATAAGATGGGTGAGCTTTCCGCAAAAATGGTAAGAATGGAGACAGTGCGGGCCCATGACGAAGATTATTTGTTGCAGTTGGATCAACAAATCTCCCGCGACTTGGACGTTGATTTATCGGAGGCAATCATGCGCCTTACCCGAGTTTCGACTGCCTATCAGGCCGCCATGCAAGTAGGCGCCCAACTCTTGAACACTTCACTTCTGAATTATCTCTAGATCCAAGCTTGTCTTATGAAATTAAAAATAGACGAAGATTCGAATAATCCGGATATCGTTGGTTCCGAAACCAGAAACCAAGTGGACCTACCCCAAGGTTTGTTTGGCTTTTCTGAAATTCGTTCCATGGAACTGGTATATGATGAAGAGGAATTGCCATTCATGTGGTTGCGTCAGGATGATCAGGACGGACTCGCTTTCATTGTCATCGAACCTGGTGGGATCATTCCGAACTATTCGGTTGAGGTGGCGGACGCTGACGTTCAAATTCTTGGCATTTCCGGGCCGGAGGACACCATGATTCTTAATATCGTCACCTTGCCATCCAACCAAACTGGTAAGATTTCCCTTAATCTTGTCGGGCCGATCATAGTCAATCGAAAAACTCTTGTCGGAAAGCAGTGTATCATCAACAACCATGAAGAATATTCGGCTCGGCACATCTTGGATGTGAGTGGTGAAAGTCTCTGAATCGAAGGACTGAGAGACCATGTTGATCTTATCTCGTAAAGTTGAGCAGGGAATAACCATTGGTGATGAAATTGAAATTTCCATCACGAAGATCGAAGGGGATTCCGTAAAAATTGGAATATCCGCGCCTCGCTCAATATCGATTCTTAGAAGAGAGATTCTCGAGGAAATGCAGACTTCCAATAAAGCGGCTGTCGTTTCCAGTGTTCCTTCTCAAACCACTTTGAAAAGTACTCTTGCCGCAGGTTCTGCCAAGAAGCTGATTGCTCAGATGCGGGCAAAGAAAAAATCCGCTGATCCGGAGCATCAGGACTTGGCTTCCTAGTTAGGATTTATAAGTTGTTGGCTGACTCTTTAAAACGATCAGTAATTACGCATGTCCAAGTTCAGACCTTTTCGAGCAATCCGACCTTTGCCCGAAGATGCAAAGCAAGTTGCATCCCGCCCCTATGATGTGCTGAATTCGGATGAGGCAAGGCTGGAAGCGGCGGACAACCCCATTTCATTTCTAAGAGTAATCAAACCCGAGATTGACCTGCCTTCGGATTCAGATCCTTATGGTGAAGAGGTATACCGGCAAGGGTTGGCCAAGTTAACCGAGTTCAAGGAACTAGGTATTCTGGTTCAGGATCCGGAAGCTTTTTTCTACGTATACCGACTTACCATGGATGGGCGCACTCAAACGGGGATCGTGGGATGTTGTGACTATCAGGAGTACTATGATGGTAGCATCAAGAAGCACGAGCTTACGAGAACGGCAAAAGAAAACGACAGGGTGAGGCATGTTGAGACTCAAAATGCCAATGCCGAACCGGTTTTTTTCTCCTATCGTGGAAAGCCCGGGATCGACGCTTTGGTCAATGAGGTGACCCGTTCCCCAATTGAATATGACTTTGTTGCAGAAGATGGCATAAGGCATGAGTTGTGGGTGGTTCGAGATCGACGACTCATCGAAAATTTTGAATCGGGCTTTGCCGAAGTGCCTGCACTCTATGTGGCGGATGGACATCACAGAACCGCTGCAGCGGCGAGAGTGGGGCAAATGAGGAAGGAAGATAACTCCGACCACACCGGGGAAGAAGAATACAATTTTTTCATGGCAGTTCTTTTTTCCGATGATCAGTTGAAGATTTTTGATTACAACCGAGTCGTTCGTGACCTCAATGGCCTTTCGCAAGAGAGTTTTCTTTCTGCAATCAAACAAAGTTTTGAGGTTTCAGCTATCGACGGAGAGCTCGCTCCTACCGAAAAAGGAACTTTCTCGATGTACCTGGGGGGAGTTTGGTACCGCTTGAAAGCGAATAAGGAAAAACTCACTTCCAGCCCTAAAGAGGGATTGGACGTCACTTATCTGTCGGATGAAGTCTTGGAGCCAATCTTGGGGATATCTGATTTGAGAAATGACCTTCGCATAGACTTTGTGGGAGGAATCAGGGGATTGGGGGAATTGGAGAGACGAGTTGATTCGGGTGAAATGGCGGTGGCCTTCGCTCTTTTTCCCGTATCCATGGAGGAGTTACTTGCCATTGCCGATGCGGGTGAGATTATGCCCCCTAAAACAACCTGGTTCGAACCTAAGCTGAGAAGCGGACTTTTCATTCACGATTTGGAGTGATCGATTCTTTGCAAGGAGGGGAAATGCTGGTTCCTTTCGCATTGCGCAAGTCTAATGATGAAGACACGTTGATAGTCTTTGCATGAAATTGCTTATTTTGAGTTCATCCACTGGGGGCGGTCACGATATGCGCGCCAAAGCCCTTTTGAGTTGGTGGCAGGATTATGGCAACCAAGGGAGTATCTGTCGTCCCTTGGATGAAGGTTTCTTCGCTTATAGAATGGGCACTCAATTTTATAATTTCATACAGGTCAGAATGCCGTGGTTTCATCACTTCTACTTCAGGTTTCTGGAATACGCGAACTTACACAGAAAAAGTGGTTTGATTCTGGGCGTTTCCAATTTCAAGCAAAACCTACGACAGGTCAGACCGGATCTTATTTTGAGCGTTCACGCTCATCTCAATCATGGTTTTTTCGATTTGGCCAAACAGCTTTCACCAAAGCCTTTGAAATCGGTCGTGTTTTGTGGAGAATTGGCGGATGGACCTGGTTTCAGCAGGCATTGGATCAACCCCAGCGCAAACCTTTTTGCTGGTTCCACTGAGCAAACTTGTCAAGCTGCGGTTCGTAGAGGCATGCCTTACGAAAAAGTCGAGAATTGCGGTCTACTTCTCAGGTCACCATTCTATGGACAACCGGAGGAGCGGAGGAGATTATCTTGCCTTCGGACTTTGAAGATTGATTCGGAGTCTTCCTTTCTACTTTTGGCAACAGGTGCAAATGGAGCAAATCGACACTTGGAAGTTTGTCGGAGCTTGGCTGAAAACGGAAAGAAAATTCAAGTGGTGGCCTTATGTGGAAAAAACATGGTTTTGAAAAAAAAGCTAACCGATTTTGGTCAAAGTCGTGGCCTGAGAATACTCGCTCTTCCTCAAATGGGAGGTGAAGAAATGTTTCATTTGTTGCACAGCGCTTCCTGTTTGTTCGGAAGACCTGGCGCAGGTCTGACTTCCGAAGCCTTGGCCTGTGGCACCCCAATGATTTTCGACCTTTCGGGAGGAGTCATGCCCCAAGAGATCAACAACATGAATTTTTGGAATAGTAGGGTTGAAGAAGTTCTATCGCTTAAGAACGCCGAAGATCTTCCAAACTTATTGGAAAGAAGGATCCCTTCCATTAAAATGGATCTCCCGCCTAAGCCCGAAAAATTGATCGGATTGCTCGATAAATTGGTCCAAAATGATGATTGAACTCGAAAAAAAAGAGCTGAAGGCATGGGCCTTGGCCCGATCGATATTCGGAGCAAATCAGATTATTTGCGAGGATGCCGGTCGACCCAATTGCTTTGCTCCTCGTACTCCTTTCCAAAACAGCATTTTCCTAAGCTCTCATGGTGGATTGGAGTTTTCATATGATTCTTTGGAAAAGTTGGTTGGAAAGGGTTTCTCTCTTCCAAGGATGAAATCCTTTTTCCGATCCCCCATTCTTTGCTTTAGAAGCGTTTTTGCCCTATTGAGAATAAATAACTTGTACGGCGAAACTGAGCCAAGCTTCCATCAGGTTCAAGCGATTTTTAGAGCGAGTGTTGAAGCCACTCTTGCTTATGCCAATCATCATGCGGAAGCCCGGGGTATTCTTATGGGTGAGAGGGGAAGTATATCCTTTGTCATCAAAGAATTGGGGGAACTCATTCGGGTGGGTCCAAGGCGAGGCGGACTCTGGGAAGTCTTAGACGCTTCGGTCGACGAGAAACCGGCAGTCATCTTGTGCTTTCAAAACTTGCAAATCGCTTATTTCTCCGCATTGGGACAGACCAATCACTTGACGGATCCGGTAACGGGAAAGTTTGTCCTTGCAGGAAGAATCCCTTTGATCGAAAAATTTGGCTTTGTCTCCAGACTTGCGTTTAATGATTTGCCAATGCCCAAAAGATGAGTGATAGAAGCCAATCCGAAATGCTCTTTGGCCGTGCCCAAAAAGTCATCCCTGGTGGAATATATGGTCACGTGTCTCCGGTTGCCGGATTACCGGATTGCTTCCCTCATTACTGTAGAAAAGCGGAAGGCTGTCATTTTGAGGACGTTGATGGAAAGCAGTGGATGGATTTCATGTGCGCCTACGGCGCCGTTTTGCACGGATACTCGAACCCAGAGATTGATGATGCCGTTCGGTCTCAGCAAGCTTCGGGATCGGTTTTCAATCTTCCTTCTGCAGTGATGGTTGAACTTGCGGAGGAACTTACCCAAACGATCGATTTCGCCGATTGGTCTGTCTTTGCAAAGAATGGGTCCGATCTAACGACTTGGGCAATACGCGTGGCCAGGCAATACACCCAAAGACCCTACGTCATAAAGGCAAAGGGCGCGTACCATGGGGTGGATGCTTGGTGCGACCCTGGGTACGGTGGTCGCATCGATTCCGATCGTAGGGAAGTCTTGGAATTCGAATGGAACGATGCCACCGAGCTTGAAGATCTTTTGCGAAAATATGCCGGCAAAGTCGCATGTATCATTCTCACGCCTTACCATCATGCGGCATTCGCCCCTTCGAAGTTACCCGCTGATGGGTTTTGGCAACGAGTGCGCAATCTATGCGATAAGTATGGAATTCTTCTCGTACTGGATGACGTCAGGACTTTTGGAAGGTTGTCGGTCCATGGGTCTCATCGTTTTTTTGGTTTTAGACCTGACATGGCGATTTACTCGAAAGCCTTGGGAAATGGGTATGCCATTTCCACGTGTTTGGGCATCGATGCCTTGAAAAAGGCATCGATGGAGGTTTTTCTCACGGGAAGCTGTTGGAATGATGCCCTTTCCATGACCGCGGCCCTGGTTTCGTTGCGTATTTTGAAACGGGACGACGTTGCGAGCGAAGTTTCGAATAAGGGGGCTCTTTTTGCAAAGGGAATGCAGAACCTGGCAAAAGAATACGACTACTCTTTGCGTATGACTGGGCCCACATCCATGCCATACCCGTGGTTTGATGGCGATGATGAC
>NZLE01000148.1 GCA_002692605.1 Opitutia bacterium | reverse complement strand
TGAAGATAATGTTAATAATCCTATACTTTCCCATTTTAGCGCCCAGTTACTGGAGATTAGGAATTTAAAGAGTCAGATTGAAGAATTAAAGTTAAAACTTCACGGAACAATTAAAGATCAAACGAATAATATTGAAAGCATTGCAATACAATCGGAAATTATGCAATTGGATGAGGAATTTAAGGAAATGAAAAATATTCTATCAGAAATTGAAAATGTCAAAAATAGAAGCGAAGATATTAACGAATTTCTAAAAATAAAGTACATATACAGTTACGGTCGAATTCAAAGTTTAGACAAATTAATTAATGAACTTTTGATGCTTAAATCAAATCGTCAACTAGATGATTTTATGTCTGCTCAGATTGAAAAGAATATTCTGTCTAATTCCTCCTTGCTTGAACAAGAAATAATTCAGGCAATCGATCAAATTAAAAACAAGGTGAAATCATCAATTATCAGGCGTAATGAGCTTCAGAAACGCACGGTCGACATCAGCCATTCATCCCTGACTGTTTTGCATAATAATCCGAGATACAAATTACTCACGCAATTGGAATTGGAACTTGAGGAAAAATCCACTCGTTTTAATGATTCATATTCAAAATGGAATTCAGCAAGGAATGATTACAGCATTACTATGATTTCCAAATAGATAATCTCCTAAAAATCATCTTCATGTTTTTTTCAAGCCCTTCCAGGAAGAATCTTACCCTTGACTTACAAGCAGCCGTAAACGTTTCATTGTTAGCCATTCCACAAGGAATGGCGTATGCCCTTGTAGCCGGATTACCCCTCCATTATGGACTTCTTGGCTCTGCTCTTGCCGCCCTTTTGGGCGGACTTGCCGGGAAAACTCACTTCATAACGCTTGGGCCAACCAATGCTACCTCCGTCCTCCTTTTTGCAGTTTTCGCAAACTTGGGCCTGATTCAGCAAAGTGGTCTTATATCAGAGACGGGTCTTGATCTACTTCCTTGGATTATCCTATTTGCCGGTGCCTTTTTAGTCGCGGCATCCCTATTGCGAATTTCCTACATGATTCAATTCATATCCCGGACCGTTATCACCGCTTACGTAACGGCCGCTGCCTTTCTCATCATTGCCAATCAACTCAGACATATTCTTGGCTTAAGTTTTATCGAAGGTTCAACCCCTTCATCATTCATCGAATTGCTCGCTTTCCTGTGGAATTCACTTGGCAACCTATCCTTACCTCCCCTTTTTCTAAGCCTTATCACCGCGTTGGTTTTTTTCTTTTTTCAATCAACGCTCAAAACCTTTCCCAACGTTGCTCTCACTTTAGTCATTTCAGCCCTATTTGCATTACTTTTCGAACGATATGGTTTTAACCTAACTTATTTGGACTCATTTGACAGCAATTGGGCATTTCTGAGTCTACCTTCCCACAGCGGATTCAGTCACCATTGGCAAACGATACTCTGGTCATCCTTCGCGATTGCTCTTCTTTGCCTGCTTGAAGGCCTTTCCATAGGAAAATCATTATCCGCAAGATTTGGCAAGCGAATCGATACTGACCGGGAAACCCTCGCGATCGGACTCTCCAACATTGGTTGTTCAATCTTCTCCGGGATGCCTGCATCCGGTTCCCTTACTCGATCCTCATTAAACGTAAACTCAGGAGCGCTATCTTGTTTTTCAAACGTTTACACAGGGCTTTTCATACTTGCCGGCTATTTTTTACTTGGGGATCTTGTCTCTTTCGTTCCTTTACCCGCCCTTGCAACCTTAGTGATTTTCATTGGTGCCTCATTAATCAAGGCACGACAAATACAAACTGTTTCAAGAGCAACCCGTTCCGACGCCACAACCTTTGTCATTACTCTTTTCGTTGGTCTCGTATTCTCCCTACAGGTAGCCATTTTCGTCGGAGTCATAACCTCGATTATATTTCTTTTGAAGAAGGTAGCGGAACCCGAAATGGTCGAACAAGGCTACAACGAAGACGGAGAACTCGCAGAAATTTCAGAAAAAACCAAGCGACCCGAACCGGAAGTGTCCATCGTTCACGTAGAAGGTGTTTTATTCTTTGCTGCTGCGGATTTGTTTTACGAGCAAATTAGGCGTGTAGGTGAAGATGAGAACTTACGAGTTTTGGTCTTAAAACTTCTTCACGCTCACCATTTGGATGCTACTTCCGTGCTGGCGCTCGAAGAACTCCTCGACTACCTAAAGGAAAAAAACTGTCATGTTTTGCTTTGTGAAATAAGGAGGGACGCCTTTCGAATCTTAAAGGATTCCGGCGTTCTTGCCCGGATCAATCGAAAGAATGTCTTTCCTCATACCGTTAGCAACCCTACGCTATCAACAGCCAAGGCGATCAAGCGTGCGAAAGAGCTTGTTGCCGGCATGGACGCAAAGGTGACTATTTATTCAGAACAAAGCAAAGGTTCGGTTTAGGAGTTTTACAATTCTTCGGATTCTTCAACAAAGGGATCACTCAATTCCTCCTCTTCTTCCAAGAAGGGGTCCTTTTCAGGCAAAACCAACTTCTTCTTCTCCTCCTCCAAAGATTCCATTTTTTCCTTGAGCTCCGAAATCAATGAGTGGTTCTGCATCTCTACGGCGTCTACCATCTTCACTTCAAGTTCGCTCAATTCGCTTTCAATACCATCCAATTTCTCTTCCAACTCGATTAATTTTCTATTTTCTTCTCTGGCTGCGACAAAGCGGGTATGGTTGTATTGCTTTAGGGCCACAAGCTCCTCTTCAAGATCTTGCTTATGCTTGTTGTTCTTCGCTATTTCCTGAATGATTCGATCCCGCTCTTCCTGACCTAGATTTGGAAAATATAGCCTTTGTTCGAGTTCGCTTATATTTTTCTGAACTTCGTTTAATTGATCCTTAATGTTCTTCTTCTTGCTGGATATATCCTTTTTGGGAGCAATCAGATTCTTCGCATCCAGGAAGGTGGTATGCCCTCCCTCTTCAATGGATTGAAGCTCCTTCATAAGAAGCTCAATCTCTCCACTGCAGGAGTCAATATCATCGGACAAGTCCTGCCCTGCGCGCATCTCCTGTCTCAATTCGCGCAATTTCGCCCTTTGGTCACGAAGAGCATTTCTCACTTCAGCTCTTGCCAGCCTCTTCTTTTCTGAAGGGGAAGGCGGTTTATGATCAGAATCTTTATCGTTATCAGACATTTTTTACGCTACATATAAACAAAATCACCCTCTGGTTCAAGAACACTAGACTTTTAAGATGAATTTCATCCGGTCGCTCACCTAGAAATGCACGCCGAATGGAAGTTTCCTTTATTATTACCCGTGAGGCTTTTCCCGAATCATATGGGAAGCCGATAAAACTTTCGGGTGGCTCGAAACGTTTTAGCAGCTAATTCACATGAATTTATTTGCAGGTTCTCCGCCAAATATTCTCCTATGTGGGAAAGGTAGGAGGGTTCGTTCTGCTTCCCTCTTTTGGGAACCGGCGCGAGGTATGGGCTATCCGTTTCGAGCATCAACTTTTCAAAAGGATGAAGCCTTAGAGTCTGCCTCAAAAAGTCGTTGTTTTTGAAAGTGACGATCCCGGTAAAAGAGGCCACCCCACCCCTTGCAAGCAATGCGTTAAGCTGGACCGCTCCTTCGGAAAAGCAATGAAAGACCACATTGCGCCAAGCCAGACCGCTGGCGTCTATCAGGTTTACGCAATCGTCAAACGCGCTTCTCGAATGAACGATGACCGGACAATCCAGCTCTTTTGCCCATTCCAATTGTTTTGTAAAGGCTGCTTTCTGGTTGTCTATCATTCGATTTCTTTTTCCTTCCTCAGAGGGAAGCCTAAAGTAATCCAAACCGATTTCTCCAAAAGCGACCGGGGGTAACGGTTTGTCCCAAAAGCTTCTTAGGCCTTTCGTGTTTTGCTCCCAATACTCGTCAACGTAACCGGGGTGCAAACCGATTGAATAATAAACCATCTCCTGATATTCGGTGGCTAGATGCGAATAAATGTTCCAGTCTTTCGGAGATGTTCCAACCGTAACCATACCAAGCACAGAGGCATTTTGGGCCCGCTGGATCACAGCCGAAAGTTCCCCTTTTTCCCAAAAGGTTTTGAGGTGACAGTGACTATCAAACCATGACATCTACTCGACGAATAACGGAAGACGCGCCATTATCGCCAACCTAAAACCATCAAATTAAAATTTTTAAAACACAGTCTTTATGGAAAATGTCATTATATTAGGCACAGGTTGCGCTGGGTTCACCGCCGGTATCTATGCCGCTCGAGCTAATCTCAATCCCCTTATCTTAGAAGGCAAACAACCTGGCGGCCAATTAACCACCACTTCCGAAGTCGAAAATTTTCCTGGCTTTCCGGAAGGCATCGACGGATATTCCCTGATGGAGCATCTACGCAAGCAGGCATTGAAGTTCGGTGCCCGCGTGGAAAATGCATTTGTCGACCGTGTTGCCCTTGGCGAATCGGAAAAGAGCCTTTTTGCAGGTGAAAAAATCTACCAGGCAAAATCCATTATCATAGCCACTGGAGCAGCTCCGCGCTTGTTGGGAGTTCCCGGAGAAAAGGAATTATTCGGAGGGAAAGGAGTCACAACATGCGCAACTTGTGACGGCGCGTTTTATCGCGGTATGGATGTGGTTGTGGTGGGCGGGGGCGATTCCGCCTGCGAAGAGGCTCTTTTTCTAACCCGGTTTTGCACTAAGGTTACCTTAATTCATAGGAGGAATGAGTTGAGAGCCTCCAAAATCATGGCAGAGCGAACCCTCGCTCACGAAAAAATCGAGCCTTTATGGGACTCGGCAGTCGATGAAATCCTTGCAGATGAGGATGGAAAGGCGCGGGCGGTGCAAGTAACCAACCTAAAAAGCGGTGAAACGAAAGAGGTTGAATGCAAAGGCGTTTTCATTGCCATTGGGCATCTGCCCAACACTCAACCCTTCAAGGAGGTTTTACCCTTGGATGACAATGGATACCTGATTCCTGAATCCGGTAGTTCGGTCAAAACCGCCCTCCCAGGCGTTTACGTTGCAGGAGACTGCGCCGACCACGTTTATCGCCAAGCAATCACTGCCGCGGGTATGGGATGTCAGGCGGCAATAGAAGCCGAACGTTGGTTGGCTGACCAAGCGTAACCCTGCATGCCGCAAAACCCTGCGCAAGAAAACTTAGTTTCCCTTCTCGGGGATACCGCTGCGAGGCTTCCCGACCGACCAGCCGTCCTATCGAGCGAAGTTCAAGGCTTTGCGCCCCGCACCTTCGGACAATTGTACGCCGATACCAGAATCTGCGCTTCGATCCTATCCTCTCGGGGTATTGGGAAGGGGGATAAAACCTTGCTTTTCGTGCAACCTGGCTACGAATTGATAATCTTGGCTTTTGCCCTTATCCAGCTTGGTTCGGTACCGATTATCATTGACCCTGGAATGGGGCTGAAGTCCATGTTGGCTTGCATACGTTCGACCCAGCCAAAGTTTCTAGTAGGAACTCCGCTTGTTTGTTTCGTAAGCAAATTTTTCTCAGGATCCTTCAAGTCAATCAGAAGAAAAATAGTCATTCATTCGGGTTTTCTTGGTAAAATCATAAGTGAGAAGCAACCACCATCGGAGATTCAGATTGCCGAGACATCCGCTTCGGAGCTTGCTGCGATTGTCTTTACTTCAGGGTCAACCGGTAAGCCGAAGGGCGTTCGTTACCTCCATTCGACCTTCAATGCTCAAGTCAATTCGCTGAAGGAGAACTTTAATATGAACGAAGGTGAATTGGACCTGACCACATTACCGATTTTTGGTCTTTTCAACCCTGCATTAGGCATAACCAGCGTTATCCCCGACATGAACCCGAGAAAGCCCGCCAGAGCGGATGCCGAAAAATTGGTACGGGCAATCCTCAACTTTAAAATCACATCGGCGTTTGCTTCTCCCGTCATTGGGAAAAAGATTGCCAACTGGTGTTTGGAAAACAACCGGGAATTGCCTTCCATGCGAAGAATTTTTTTGGCTGGTGCTCCTGCCCCACCCAGTCTCATCGAACAACTTGCGAAAGTAATGGTCAATGGTGAGGTCATTGTTCCCTACGGTTCGACCGAAGCTCTTCCCGTCGCTTACTGCCAAACCCAAGAGATCCAAAATTGTCGAAAAGGCATCGAGTCGGGAGAGGGTTCCTTATTGGGGAAGCCGATTTCAGGAATCACCTTACGTGTTTTTCCAAGTCGCAAGGGACCCTATCCCAGTGACGCGGCTCAAATAAGCCCTCTGGAGGGCAAAGAGGTTGGGGAAATTTGCGTTTCAGGACCAGTTGTGACCGATGGTTACCACAACAAGCCGGGAGCGACTTTCGACGCGAGATTTGTCTACGAGGGAAAAGTCTTTCACCGCATGGGTGACTTGGGATACTTTGACGAGAATGATCATCTTAGGTTCATGGGAAGAAAGATCGAATGCGTTCAAACCCCCAACGGCCCTTTGGAAACCGAAAGGTGTGAGCCCATTGCTAATGCCCATGATGGGATTGCAAGGTCCGCTTTGGTTGGAATCGGCAAGGGCAAGACTAAAGAGCCCTGTTTGGTGGTTGAGCCTCTCGACGCAAACTCGGAAAAAAGCGCTCTTGAAGATAGGATCAGGGATGACTTGAGGCAGAATCTGCCCGACTTCGCCATCAAAAGAATCTTTTGGCAAAACTCCATCCCAGTGGACTCAAGGCACAATGCCAAGATTCACCGCTTGGCGTTGGCCAGAAAATGGACTAAATTGGTTGCTTCTGACCCCGAGCTCGGTTTGCCAAAATGAAGATCGTCGTCACGGGAGGAATGGGATTTATTGGAAGTTCCGTTTTGACTAGACTGCTCGCTTTGGAGCATAAGATTGTTGCCATTGGCCGGTCCGCAAACCCGCGAAATGCAAGGTCGCATCCAAACTTGTCTTACCATTGCGTGGACTTGTCCCAGCGGAAAATACCTGAAGAAATCATCCGGGGCACCGACTTGGTCTTCCACATCGCCGCAAAAGCCGGAATTGGAGGAAGGTATTCGGATTATTATTCCGCGAACTACCTGTCAACCGTTCAACTTCTTGAGACCTGCAAGGAGCACGGTGTTTCACGATTCATTTTCACAAGTTCGCCCAGTGTGGTTTTTTCCCAAAAATCAATCTCCAACGGCAACGAATCCCTTCCTTACCTAAACCACTCTGCTTTTGCTTATGCCCACACCAAGGCCTTGGCGGAAAAACATGTGCTACTGGCTCACAAACCCGGCTCTTTCCAGAGCCTTGCCTTACGTCCGCACCTAGTTTGGGGGACAGCGGACCCCCATCTTTTACCAAGAGTGATCCAGCGGCATAAGGCTGGTAAACTTCGGATCGTCGGTGAAGGGCGAAACAGAATGGACCTCACGCATGTTAAAAACGTAGCCCACGCTCATTTGCTGGCCATGCAAAAGATGATTGCAGATGAGCGATTTGGTGGCAAACCGTACTTCATCAGCCAAGACGAACCCGTGGCTCTGTGGGGTTGGCTCAATGAAATTTTTCTCGCTTTGCAACTACCGCCTCTCGAATCAAAGGTGTCTTTTCGAAAAGCATATTTGGCTGGCTGGCTTATGGAAAAAGTTTGGCAGCTGCCTTTTTTCAAAGGAGACCCCCCAATGACTCGATTCGTTGCCTCTCAACTTGCGCATGATCACTGGTTTTCCAATAAGGAAGCTCTTTCCGACTTTGGTTATTCTCCCATTCTTTCAATGGAAGATGGATTGAAGGAGACTCTTCCTTGGCTACGAACGCTTTAATGGCGTTGAGTTGCCCGATTGAATTCGGACAGCAAGCATGCCAAGCATGCATTTAGATTGAGCGAGCTTGCCTTGCCTCGCATGGGTATTTTGCACCATTTTGAAATTTTTGATTTCCAAAAGGAACCAAGGCCTTCCTTTTCGCTCCCTAAAACAAAAGCGGTTCCGCGAGCTAACTTTGACTCGTAGAGGGAATCGCTTTGTTTGGAGCTTGTGCCTAAAATCTCAAGTTGACTTGCCCCCAGCCAATCGAAGACTTCTTCCTTAGTTCCCGCAAAAACCGGAACTTGTCCGATTAATCCCCGCGAAGAACGCACCACGTTAGGATTAAAGAAATCCACGCAGGAGTCGGACAAAAAAACCGCATCGGCTCCAAAGGCCTCAGCCGTTCTTAAGATCGCTCCCAAGTTGCCTGGTTTTTCGATTTCATCCAAAACAACAACCAAGGTATGCTTAACCTCTTCCGGAGGTCTTATCTCCAGACTCCATTTCCGAACCACGGCGAGAATACCGTCGGATTTTTTCCGATAAGAAGCCTTGAGGAAGGCTTCTTCGGAAACCTCCTGGAGGTTAATTCCTTCCCTTTCCCATTTTGCCAGAGATTCCGAGACATACCCCTGAGAAATTAGTTTTTTACAATGGAAAACCTCCTCCACACGCTTCCCCGATTCCCACAAGGCCTTGAAGTCATCAAGGCCTTCGACCACAAAAACGCCTCTCTCTCTTCTCCTGCGTGGTGATTCCCGCAATTTAACGAGTTCCTTGATCCTCGGGTTTGATGGGCTGATTATTATCTCGTTCACATAAAAGTAAAAAAGGGTTTTGCCTCAAAAGTGCGAGCTTGTTACGAGGCAGTCTTGACTATGCGACCACCCAAAGGCTTCAGGGAATCTCCTTACCCATATCACCACGAGCTTGAAATCCTCATTGATTCCGTAACCAATTTGGGTATTGGGATTGCCCGAGACGATAATTGGGTCATTCACGTTCCCTTTGTTTTGCCCGGTGAGAGAATCAGGGCCCGCATATACAGAAATCATAAGAATTATTCCGATGCCGATTGCCTTGAGGTACTGGAGCCTTCCCCTCAAAGAGTTACTCCACGTTGTGATTTATTCGGCGTTTGCGGCGGATGCCAATACCAAGCGGTAAACTATCAAACTCAATTGATTTGGAAACAAAGGCACGTTGCGGAAAGTTTCCTCCGCATCGGCGGAATCGAAGCCAAGGTAAATCCGACCATCGCATCGCCCAAAAGGTTTGCTTATCGATCGAAGCTAACTCCACATTACGAAAAAACTCCGGACTTCGAAAATCGAAAAGTCGGATTCCTTCGACAGGGTTCCCGCAGGATCTTGGTGGACGTACCATCTTGTCCGATTGCCACGGATCCAATCAATGCAGCCCTACCCGCAGAAAGAGAAAGCCTAAGAGCTCAAGCCATGGGCAAAAAAAAGGGGGGTACCTTATTGCTTCGAGACACCCTTGAAGGAGTCATAACCGATCCTAAGAAAACGGTGAGCGAAAAAGTCCGCGATTTGATCTTTCAATTCAAGGCGGGCGAATTCTTTCAGAACAATCCCTTTATTCTCCCACAACTTGTTGAACACGTCATTGCCGAGGCGAACCCAAACCTTTGTCGGGTTTTGGTCGATGCCTACTGCGGGGGGGGGCTTTTTGGACTTTCGGCTGCCTCTCAATTCGAGCGCGTGATCGGAATCGAAATAAGTCGAGATGGATTTGAGGGGGCTCGAACCAATGCTCTCTTGAACAAGATCGATAATGCAGAGTTTTTTCTTGGCGATGCCGGTTCCATTTTCAGCGAGCTTGACCGGGAAAGGGAGCCTTACGCACTGGTCATCGATCCACCGCGCAAGGGGTGTGACGCAAATTTCATCGACCAAACGCTGTCTTTTCGACCTCGCAGAATCGTTTACGTTTCATGCGACCCGGCCACCCAAGCCAGAGATGCAAAGCTTCTCTTACAAGGCGGCTATCGGATCTTGCAAATGCAACCCTTTGATCTTTTTCCCCAAACCAGACACATAGAAAACGTCCTGACTTTGGAAATTTAAATTCGTTTTCGGTCACGTCGCCACTCCAACGAAGCAAATTCTTCTACGAATGGATTACGTTCGGAAAGAAAATTTTCCGGCCATTCGACAGCCTCGGCTTTTTCTTCGACCATTTCGGAAAGCGCCCAAACGAAATCCTTTTTGTAACGCTTGGGGTCAAAGTTCGCAATCGGCCTCAAGTCAATCGTACCCTGAACCAAAACCGCCTGCCTGGATCTCTTCATGGCGGCGCCAGCCAACTTCAACTTTCCATCTTGGCTCATTAGGTCTTTTCCGACCGGCTCGTCAAAGCAATCTCCCGGAATCCCCTTGGTCTTGGATGCGGGGCAGGGTTGTAAGACAGTCGGAACGGATTGATTCGCGAGGGCAGCTCCAATCGCTTGATGAATCAGTTCGTACAGACTCAACGATGGGATGGCGAACGACCCATGGCCACAAGGTAAGACAAGGCAATAGGTCCAGTCCTTTCCATGTTTGACGATCCCCCCGCCTGTGGGTCGCCTGACAAGATTTTGGATGGAAGCGCCGGTCACCTCTTCAACCCATTCCCATTTTTGACCATATCCAAAACTTATCTCTTCGGATGCCCACGAATATGCTCTGAATTTTGGTGTCGCCTCTGAAGCCGCTTTTTCAAACAACCACCAATCCGTAGCCATGTTCTCAGGGCCGCCCTCGGACAAATCGGGATAAGTCAGAAAGCTCATTTGGAGCTAAACCGAGGCACGTACCGGGAAGGGTCGTCTGCCGCTTCCCTGTACCAGCCATAAAGAGAAGGCGGAACGATCAATCCTTCGAGTTGTTTATCAACGCTAGGAGGTTTGGTCTTCAACTTCCCTACAAGCGGAGCGAGTTCGAAGCCCAAATGGCGGGGCCTAAGCCCTATCCTGGCCTCTTCTTTTTTCAAAGAACCTTTTTTGATTCCCTTTGGATTCATTCCGAATCTCCGAAGAATACGAACTCCCAGTTGGTATCGTGAGATTTCCTCATCACCCGCCCAATGGAAAAGGCCATTGAGATTTGGTCGCTCGAGGAGTTCAACCATTGCAGAAGCGACGTTTTCCGAAGAGCATGGCTGGCGCACCTCATCTTCGAACAAGACCAGGGGCTCATTGTTTGCCAAGGCATGAAGGATTTTTTCATGTTGGCTCCTCGTCCCGCCCGGACTGTTGCCGTTGACTAAAGTGATTCTCAAAACAACCAAGTTCTCGTCCGTAACCGACAAGATGGCTTTTTCCGCTTCAAGTTTCTGTCGCCCGTATTCACTCAAGGGATTCGGTTGGTCGGTCGAGCGATAGGGTGATTTCGATCCATCGAAAACCATATCCGTCGAGATATGCAGAAAGCGAGCCCCCAAGTGGGAGGATACCTCAGCCAGGTGGCGGGAGCCTCCGACGTTGATCGCATGCGCCAGAGCTGGATTCACCTTCACTTGATCGGGAGAGGAAACGGCGGCGCAATTGACGATCGCGTCAGGCCATAAGTCGAGCATCCTTCTTGTTACGCTTTCGTGGTTTTCTATCAACAAATCTTCGGACGCGTGGTAGCCTTGCCCGGTCTTGGTTCCCCTCCGTGAAAAGGAATGGCATGAGTGTCCCCTGCTCTTGAGCTCATTCTCCACAGCCGAACCCAACAAGCCGGTAGAACCAAATAACGCCACTTTCATACCTCAATAATAAATGCCTCTTTGCATGATGGACAACCAGAGAGTTCTTCGAATCCTTTTCCTTGTATCTTCCATCAAACTCAAATAAAATTAGGTTTTAATGAACTTATCCCAACTTGCGAATCCTCGCATACTCGAACAACCCACGTATCTTCCGGGAAAGCCCATTGAAGAGGTGGCCGCGGAATATGGCTTGGAATCCGGTGAAATTTGTAAGCTCGCCTCCAATGAAAACCCATGGGGAGCATCTCCCAAGGCCCTGAAGGCTGGAGCCGACGCTCTTTCGAAAGTGAATTTATATCCGGAAGGAAGTGGTCAGGTCCTTCGCAAAGCATTGGCAAAGTATCATCAATTGGAAGCCGATCAGTTTATCTTAGGCAATGGTTCAAATGAGATCATCGAGCTTTTGGGGCACGTCTTTCTTCAACCTGATGATGAAGTCATCTTTGGTGAACATGCTTTCGTGGTTTATAAATTGGTTGCGCTGCTTATGGGCGCAAAGGCGGTTCCGGTCGAAATGCCCGTGCTTACACATGACTTGAACAAGATGTGGAATGCCATCACCGAACGAACGAAGCTCGTGTTTCTACCCAGCCCAAATAATCCAACTGGGACTGCGAACACGAATGAGCAAATTTGCGCCTTCGTCCGGTCTTTGCCCGAACAGGTAATCTTTTGCATGGACGAAGCGTACGTCGAGTATCTTGATTCTCCTCCTGATCTAAAACCTTTGATTCGGGAGGGAAGAAAAGTTCTGGCGATGCGAACCTTTTCCAAAATTCATGGATTGGCCGGCCTTAGGATTGGTTACGGTTACGGATCCGCGGAAATGATCGCTCTCTTGCAACAAGCGAGACAACCATTCAATGCCAATTCCGTCGCTCAAGCTTGCGCGCTTGCCGCTCTTGAGGATGGTGATTGGGTTCGTCAATGCCGAAAAAGAAACTTGGACGGACTGGAGCAACTAGGCCTCGGATGTCAACGATTGAACCTTCCGTTCGTTCCAAGCCAAGCCAATTTTCTTCTCGTGGAAGTGGGAGATGGCAAAAGGGTTTTCAAGGAATTGCAAACTCGTGGAATCATCACCAGGCCCATGGGTGGCGGACTGGAAAAATACCTCCGAATTTCCGTTGGTACCGAGCTCGAAAACGATCGTGCGCTCAATGCCCTAGAGGACGTTCTGTCCATCGCAAGCGTAAGGATATGAGCGAATTTCATTCCCTCGCTCAAACCAAGTCCGGCCTTTTGATTCTATGGCTTTTGGTAGGCCTTTGGACCTTCTACGTCTCTTTGTTTCGGGCCTTCGTCGACCGAATTCGAGCTGGCACAACTCCATCTCCAAATGATCAAAGGCCCGCCACCAAGTTAGTTTTTGATTTATTGAAAGCGCCTAACCAAGACCGCCCCTTTCACGTTGAGGCCGCCCTGCTTTCCGCACTTCAAATTCTTTTGGGCGTTTTGTTTTTCATTGAATTACAGTTTTTTGAATCCGGAGTCTTCGGACTTCTGGGGGGATTCCTTCTTTCGTTCCTTGCGGAAAGAATGACCGCTGGCCTTTTGCCTAGAGTTCTGGTATCCACCGAATGCGTTTCCCTGCAGTTATCCATTGGTTATCCGTTCATGCTTTTTGCCAGAATCCTTGCCTTTCCCTTATCCGCCGGATTGGCAGCGATGGAAAGACTCCTGTTTTCAAAAAGCCAGAATGAAAATCGTAAGACTGAAGACGAAAGCGAAGTCGCGGACCACATTCGTATCTTGGGCCGGGAAGGTTCTAATTTGGAGCCGGAAATTTTTGAGATTATGGGTAATGCGCTTGAGATGAGCCAACTGCACGTGAAAGACGTTATGGTCCCGCGCAACCAAGTGCAAATTCTAGATGATAACGACTCCGTTGAAGAGAACTTGGAAATCGCTCGGTCCTGCGGTCACACCCGTCTGCCTCTTTGCGCCGGTGATCTGGATCGCTGCCTTGGTATCGTTCACGTGAAATACGCCTTTAAGAAATTGGGCGAGGGTAACGAACTTGATCTTCGGGCAATCACCAAATCCCCGGTTTTGCTCGCCAGTGAGGAATCCCTGCCATCCGCACTCAAAAAGATGATGAAGTGGAAAGTGCATATGGCTTTGGTCGGTGATGAATTCGGAGGAATTGATGGCGTCATAACTTTGGAAAATATCCTCGAAGAAGTGGTTGGAGAAATTCAAGATGAATTCGATGCCGAGGAGCTTTCGGTGGTTCGCATAGCACATGGAAAGTGGAAAATTTCCGGACTGACCCCCGTTCATGACTTGCCCGAGGAGTTAGGCTTGGACGATCACGATGAGGAACTGGCAACGTTCGGCGGCTTGATCACTCGAGAGTTGGGCAAAATACCAAAGCGCAACGAGACCATTCGCTTCCCTTCCTTCGACGCCAAGGTTCTCAATGCGGACGAAACCAGAGTGCTGGAAGCTGAAGTTAGCCTCTTACCCATTCCTAAAAGCGAATGAGTGAAGATTAGTCTCTGGGAAAAAGAATCGTTTTTTGACCCAACTTCTTGCCGACAAGTCGGTCTCCCCAGTCCAATTCCTGTTTCCAGGCAAGGCATGAAGGCAAACCCAACCTTTCGTTAATTGCATAATGAACCTCAGGCATAACCGGGGCAAGAAAGACGTTGCCCAATCGGAGCGCTTCCACCATGGTCGCCAAACTCGTTTGAAGATATTGCTGATCCTCTGCCTTATCGGATTTTGCCAATTTCCAAGGGGATCTTTCATCCGCGTACTTGTTGATGGATCGGAAAAAGCCAAAAAGGTGATCCAAGGCCTGATTGAACCTGTATCCGGAGAAATCGTTCATCACTCGATCTTTGGTCTCCTCCCAAAGAAGCGAAAGATTCTCTTCGGGTTTCCCTCTGACGGGGGTTTCAGGAACCAAGCCCCCGCAATATCTTTCAAGCATGTGCAATAATCGGCTTAACAAATTACCAAGATCATTACCCAAATCCGTGCGGTACCTCGATTCGAAACGCTCGAGGGAAAACTCAGCATCTCGCCCAACGGTCATTTCCCGCATAACGAAATAACGAAAGGCATCGGATCCATATTGCTCGACCAATTCCAGCGGGTTCACGGTTTCTCCCGTGCTTTTGGACATCTTGGCTCCCGAACTCGTCCACCAACCATGAGCCAAGATTTGTTTGGGCAAGGATAGATTTGCCGCCTTCAGCATTATTGGCCAGTAAACGGCGTGAGGAGGCGCTAGAATATCCTTACCAATGACATGAAGGTCGGCAGGCCAAAATCTTTCGAACTCGCTCTTATGACCAAAGCCCGCGGCAGTTACGTAATTCACCAAGGCGTCAAACCATACGTAGGTTACAAAATTGGCATCAAACGGAAGTGGAATTCCCCAAGACAAACGCTCCTTGGGACGTGAAATGCAAAGATCGTTAAGCGGTTCCTTGAGAAATTCAAGAACTTGGTTCTGCCTGTAATCGGGTGCTATGAAAGTTGGGTTTGTACGGATATGTTCGATCAGCCAATCCTGGTATTTGCCTAATTTGAAAAAATAATTCTTTTCGGTTATTTCAGTAACCTCGCCATAGATTTCCGGCCATTTTCCGTCCACCTTGTCCTTTTCCTGCAAAAATTGCTCGGCCCGGGTCGAATAAAAGCCCTTGTATTCCGCCTGATAGATTTCGCCACGCTCATACAAATCCGTCAATAAGTGGCAAACCACTTTCTTGTGACGTTCCTCAGTTGTTCGAATGTAATCGTCGGGGTGAACGTTCAAGCTCTTAAGCAGGGACTTGAACTCTTCTGCAATTCCATCGCAACGCGCCTGCGGACTGATTCCCTCTCGCTCCGCCCCTTGCTGAACCTTTTGTCCGTGTTCGTCCAGACCGGTTACGAAACGGACCTCATGCCCGAGAAGTCTTTGGGTTCTGGCGATGACGTCAGCGAGTATTTTCTCATATGCATGACCCAAATGCGGAGAACCGTTCGCGTAGTCAATTGCCGTTGTCAGATAAAATGGTTTCATACGAATTTCTCTTAAACCAATCCAAGACAAACCGCCATCTCAATTCATTCTCATGGTTTACGTGGTTGACGTATGGGCATGCCTTTTTTGTATTTGGGTTAGAACACGATTTTTCGTGTCTAACCCACGGATGCATTACAGCCATCCCCTCAACCCTTAGGTTTCAACTTACGCATTGGCGTCATTTTACAGTTTGCCGAATGAGCGAAAACAATCAGTCCGATCAAGAATTGCTTCAAGTGGAAGGAATTCTGGACCTTAACGAAAATAAGTCCGGAGTTCTTTTGGATCCTTCTCGTGGAGGGAAGACCACTCCGCACGACCCTTTCGTTCCCAGAGAATTGATTCGTCGTTTCAAACTTAAGAAAGGATCCGTCATACTTGCGGATGCGGTACCCGACAAGGCAAGGCCCAACCCCAAAATTCGGTTTATTCATACCGTGGACGGACTGTCGCTCAACGACCGCAAAAAGTTATTCAGGTTTGACCAACTGACTACGATTCAACCCAATCAAAAATTAAGCCTCGAGACGGATGACAACCGAATGACCACTCGGGTTTTGGATCTCTTTTGTCCCCTCGGCAAAGGACAGCGAGCCTTGATTGTCGCTCCTCCGAGAGCGGGAAAAACAACTATTCTTCATGATGTGGCCAAAGGCGTTGAGCAGAACCACCCGGAATGTCACTTGATGGTTTTGCTGATTGACGAACGACCCGAGGAAGTGACCGATTTCAAAAGAACCGTACCCGCTGAAATTTACGCTTCCTCCAACGACGAGGAAGTGAAAAGCCATCTGAGAGTTGCCGAACTCGCAATTGAAAGAGCGAAGCGGTTGGTTGAATCGAAAAAGGACGTCGTGCTTTTGCTCGACTCGATCACTCGGCTTTCGAGAGCATACAATGCAGCTTCTGGAAAAAGTGGCAGAACTATGACCGGAGGACTTGATGTACGGGCGCTTGAAAAGCCCAGGCAGATTTTTTCGTCCGCAAGAAATTCCGAGGAGGCGGGATCGCTAACCATCGTGGCTACCGCATTGATTGAAACTGGTTCCAAAATGGATGAGCTTATTTTTCAGGAATTCAAAGGAACCGGTAACAGCGAAATCATCCTCGATCGGAAAATTGCCGAACTTCGACTGTGGCCCGCAATTAATCTTGCTTCTTCCGGCACTCGAAAAGAAGAGGACCTGGTCGACCCTCTGACTCTTGAGAAAACTTCTTTTCTCAGGAGAGCCATGTCTCCGATGAAGACAATCGATGCGGCGGAAACGCTCATTGAGCGGATGAGCAAAACATCCAACAACCAAGAATTTCTAGACCTTATCCAAACGTCTTAACTCGTTGACAAAAAGCCTTCCAAAAGGCACTTTCTACCTTTCCCATCGTTTTCCTCTTACGATCCCCATATGCACAATTTCTCTGATCAATGCCTAGACTTAGCCCGATCTCTTTTGGGCAATAATCTGCAGCACATCAACGAAGATGGAACGGTCACGCCTGCCCCGAACGAGGAATCCCGCGTCGATGAACCAGGTCACGCCGCTCTTGCAATCGGTGAATTCTTTCGGGCAACCGGAGAGGTTGAGCTAGGAGAATATGATCTCTTTGATCTGTCCGCCCGTTGCGTAACCCAACAAGCTTTCACTGAAGAAGCCAATGACAATGGTATGGCTTATGCGGCGCTTGGGCTTCTTTCCTTTGGCGCGTCAAAGGAAAGAAACGCCGTTTGGGAACGGTTGCAAGACCCGACGCGCGAACAATTGGATCGCTGCCTTCTTTCGAAAACCGACCACGACAATCATTTTCAGGCATTCAACATAGCCAAATCGGTCGCCCGATTTAGTTTTGGACTCACCAAAAAGGACGATACCGGTAAGGTCATTGATCAATTTGTGGACCGAATCGAGGAAAACAGCAGCGCTGGTTTTTGCAATGATGATCCCAAAAGTCCTTGTGGCACCTTTGACTTGTACGGCGTTCTTTCCTTTATTTTCATCAGACAGGCTCTTCAACTACACGCAAACGTTCACCTAAAGGACCGCAAGCTTCCCAAACTCAGGACCTTTGCAGAAAAGTATTTGAAAATGCTTCCTGACATGACACGGCAAGACGGATTGGGATGGAATTACGGGCGCTCCGTTGGCGCTTACGGTCAATTGCACTGCATCAGCCTTATTCTACAAGGCATGCGGGATCAATGGATCGCTCCTGAAAAAATTTCCCTTTATCTCGATACCCTTCGTCGACTCTTCCAATATTTTTTCGTCACTTACATTGATCAGGAAAAGGGAGACTTGGTAATCAGAGACAACGAACGGAACACCGTACCCAATCACACCACTCGCATGGCCAATTTCGATGCCGCTCGTTATTTGTGCCAATGGTCAAGACTTGCCAAGGTAATCGGTGGTTCGCTTGGCGTTCCTCCTCCCAATCGCTCCAAGGTTGCCGGAAGGTTCGTAATTTTCGACAAATCCCACAAGAAAGAACACGGCTTGTTCCTTTACCGTGATGAAAACCTGGGTGTTCAGTATCAGCTTCCGATCATTGGGCCAGGCGAACCGCAATCCAGTGATAACCTTGCCTTCCCTCATTGTTCGGGGATTTTTGATTGGCCGGTAAACAAGTACTTGCCGGTTATGCTTCCCGAACTGACCTTCGGGGACACCGTGACCATTCCCTCCTATTATGGGAAAAATTGCGTAACCGGCATCGGTCTGAAAAAGTCACTTTACCTTCGATTCGAACAACCGGAACTTATTAAAACGGACGGAACCTTCGCCAATGGCATAGGCAGTTGTCAAGTCCAGTGGAATTTCGGTGAAGGCAAGGTGCAATCCGAATTCGTGTTCAAGGTAAAGAATCAGGTTTCCATGGATAAGATGAGATTGGCTCTTGTGATTGGCTCTCCTCATGACAGCTATCGCTTGGGTACCACCCTGCGACAAGGGCCCGAAGGATTGCGGGCCAACGTTGAGGTCGATGACTTTCAGGCCAACTGGGGTTCCTTCGAGACCGTTTCGGAAAACCCCGACTACAAAGGGTATGCGGGGAACGTCCATTACGTGCAATATCTCGTGCGGGACCATCCCTTGATCATGCGACCCGGGCAACAATACAAATTGGTTCTGACTTACGAACCGGACGTTGCTTTTGCGGACGAATAGGCTCGTCGGACAAACAATTTCGCCAAGCCAGGCTTTCATATTTCAAGAGGTTTTCAAAGCATGCTTTCCGCTCGAGTCATTCCTTGCTTGGACGTAGATGCGGGTCGGGTCGTCAAAGGGGTTAGATTCAAGGAACTTCGCGATGCCGGTGACCCCGTTCAAGTCGCTCAGGCCTACGAGCAACAAGGTGCGGACGAGCTCGTCTTTCTTGACATCACTGCATCCAGTGATGAGCGCCAAACCATGAGAGAGGTTGTGGAAAGAACGGTCGCAACCTGCTTTATGCCTGTCACGGTTGGTGGGGGAATTCGCACTCTGGAAGACATTCGGGCAATGCTTCTTTGCGGAGCCGACAAGGTGAGTCTTAATACGGCCGCAATTCTTGACCCCGATTTGATCAATCGGGCTTCTGCCATGTTTGGGAACCAATGCATTGTCATAGCCATCGATGCAAAGCAAAGGGAAGGAGAGAAGGGTTGGTTGGTATACACCCATGGTGGACGTAAACCCACCTCGCTGGATGCGGTGGAGTGGGCTCAGGAAGTGGTGTCTCGGGGAGCGGGCGAAATTCTTCTGACCAGCATGGACCGGGATGGCACCAAGGAAGGCTTCGATCTGTCATTGACCCGTGCAATTAGTGATGCGGTGGAGGTTCCCGTCATTGCATCCGGGGGAGTGGGCAATCCAAATCATCTCTGTGAAGGAATTACCGCCGGACGAGCAAGCGCCGTACTTGCGGCCAGTATTTTTCACTTTGGCGAGTACACG
>NZLE01000147.1 GCA_002692605.1 Opitutia bacterium | reverse complement strand
TAAAATAACTTTTATTACATAATAAATATTTTTTATTAATTCTTAATTTATCTAACTATTTTTATTTAAAAGCATTGTTTATTTTTTTATTCATAGTTTAGAATAATTATTTTTGCAAATGGCCCTCATTTTTCAGTAATGACATGCAATGTAATACCTCTTCAAAAAATGCCTCCCTATTCGTTTGAAGGGGAAAATTACATAAACTCAACTCCTAAACCTGACCTCTCGTAAGACTAACCCCTCCCTATAACGCTTTCGGAAAACAGAAAAAGGAACCTCCACCTCACCATCCGTAGTCCGACCACGGAATTAGCAAGACATTTAAGTGAAACTCAGCATCAAGTTACTTTGACCCAAAGTTTTTAACTCGGGAAGTATCAGGTGACACAATCACAGTATGACGGGGTTGATGTGCGGCAATAGCGATAAATGGAGTTCCAAGCCAAATTTATTTTCTAACAATCCGAATCGTGGGGTAGAAAAAGTTTAATGGAATGATGTTCAAGGTATCCTCCCCGCCTTCAATCAAAATGATACTACCAATATTCTCAGAGGCTGGGCTTATATACTGCAAACTGAAGCTCAATGAGAATATGCCTGTGCCACCAATAGCCTAAGTAGCCTTCATGTAGAAATAATATGCTCGCATTCGTAATGCGTAGGTCGTCGGTTCGAATCCGATTCTCGGCTCCATTCCCAATTTAAGAATCAGACGTTGGATTCAGCTTCTTTTTTGAAGATATTCAAACGGTCCCGGATTTGGGATTCCTTTTTCCACAGGGCTTGGCCATTCTCAGGCAATAAGTGAATCGGGTCGTAGTAGTAAAAGACTTTTCCGGGTTTGGCGGTGGGTGAGGTCCAGGCGGAGATTCCGATTTCCTCGTCGTAGGCCAGGTAACTGGATATGTCTCTCTTGCCTCCTCCCCCGGGTGCGTCACAGACTACCCGTGGCGTATTGAAACCGGCCATGGAACCTTGCAGGCGCAAAGAGAGCTCCTCCGCCTTTCGTACGGTGGTGCGCAGGTGTTCGCAGGCAGGAACCAAATCGTGCAGGTAAAGGTAATAGGGTTCGATCAAAAGACGGGACAATTTCCTCATCGTCGAATGCAGGCATGAAAAGCCGTCGTTGACGCCGGAAATCAGAACGGACTGGTTGCGAACTCGGATTCCGGTCTCGGAGACCGCTTGCATGGCGCGGAGTGTCCATGCGGAAAGTTCGCGGTCGGTGTTGCAGTGAGTGTGCAGCGCCACTTCCTTCATCCGTTCCGCTCCGAATTGAGCGACTTCCGAAAGCGCATCCATCCACTCGGTGTCACTGGTGAATTTCATCGGCATGATGGCGAGACCTTTGGTGGCGAAACGAATTCTTCGAACGGTCGGAATGCCAAGCAGCGAAAGTCCGATCTGCCGGATCTGCTTGGGGCGAAGGAGAAGGGCGTCCCCACCGGATATGACGATGTCCTCGAGTTCCGGATGATTCCGGACGTATTCGAAGGTCTCCTCCCAATCCAGAGACTTGGCTCCGTAGGTGGATTTGCTTTTCACCGCAGTGCTTCCACCGACCACCCGGCTGCGGGTGCAGAAGGAGCAGTAGACGGGGCAAAGGGTGATGGGAAGAAAGAGGGCTTTGTCCGGGTAACGGTGAACCAAGTAGGGGGTGACCTTGTTGTTTTCCTCCGCCAAGGAATCGTCGAGGGTCTCGGGATGATCCGGTTGGAACTGAGAACCGAGGGGGATGAACTGCTTGCGAATGGGATCCTCCGGGTAATTCGCCCAGTCGATCCTTGAAAACACGTAGGGAGTCAGACGCATGTTCATGCGGGTTCTCAGGAGACCTTTTTCAATGTCTTGAACCAATGAGGGCGGGACTGCATCCCCTAAGGCATCAACCAGTTTGGGAACGGTTGTGACGGCGTTCCGCTGCTGCCAGTTGTAATCTCCGAAGCGATCGGCATCCAGGTCTCTCCAGGCGGGAATTTGACGCCAAAACTCCGAGTCGTCGAAGACGTAACGGAAGGGCTCGTCACTTCCGGACCGGGAGCAAGGTGTTTTTTCGACGGATGCGCTGAATTCGTTAAACATCATCGATGTTTATAATGGATTCAAAGGGGATTGCCAACCCAATTGGAACAAAGGTCCATCGTATGGCCACAGGTACGGAGGAAAGTTGGCGGATGTCGAAATTTCAGGGATAGAACCTTGAGCTTTGCGAAAAACTTTGGCATTTTCAGAGAATCTTGCCAATGAAACCCTTGAAACGCCACGCCGCGGCCCAGCGCGTAAGGAAAAGGTCGAACCTATGAATTATTGGGTACGTGGCGCATCCAAATGGTTGCCGATGGTGGTTACCGTCGTGGTTTTGCTTTGGGCGCTTGGGTTGCTGGTGGACCGTAAAACCTTTGAAAACGTCGCTCCGGTCGAACCGCTCGATTCCCTTCCTTCTAAGGAGGAGAGTTCGGTCGCGGAAACACCAAGCGACGAACCGGTTGACCTGGATGATCCCGTAGAGGTTCGAAGGCTTAAATCAAAGGCTTCGAGCGTTTTTCAGGTTCGTGGAAGAGAGGGTGAGGAGTTGGTTTATCTACCCAACCAAAGCGAGCCGTTCAGCGGTTGGTTGAAGAAAACCCTCAAAGACGGTTCTCAAGTTCTGTGGGAAGTGAAGGATGGGGATAGGCACGGTCCGTACCTGGAATTTTTCAATGAGCTAAAGACCTTGACTCAACATTACGCCAAAGGTGAATTGAATGGGTCTTCCATCGAATGGTTCGAGAATGGTCAGAAGAAGAAAGAGGTGAATTTCAGAAGGGGCCGGAAAGAGGGTCTGCAATCGGGGTGGTTTGCCAACGGACAGAAGAGCTACGAGCAAAACTATCGGGCTGACCAGCGCGAAGGGTTATTCAAAAGCTGGTACGCCAACAGCAACCCAAAGCAAGTGGGCGCTTACCGGAAAGGCCGGTTGCATGGCCCGTTCACCGAGTGGTATGAGGATGGTCAGAAGAAGGAAGTTTGGAACTACAAAGGGGATTTGCCCGATGGTCCGTATGAGAGTTGGCATCCCAACGGGAAAAAGAGAAACGAACACTATTACAAGGAAGGAAAGACTCATGGGGCTTATCTGAGCTGGCATGCCAACGGTAACAAAAGATACGACGGGTCCTACCTGAGCGGAGAAAAGACCGGCCTTTGGATTCTTTACAATGAAGATGGAAGCGAACTTAATAGGAAGAGCTACGAAAAGGGAAGGGAAGTTCCGGCGAAGTGAGCCTTGATCCCATGGAGTCGACTGTGTTTTCGCAGAATTTATAAGTCATGAATAATCGTGGATGAGTATGAGATGTGGGTCAGTGAATGAAGTCCGAAGTACGGTTCTTGCCGCATTGTCCGGTTTTTGCCTCGTTGCGCTTCTCTGTTCCTGTTTTGAGGAGGAGGAGTCCGAACAGGCTACGAGATCGGAGGGAAACGCCTTGGACCGCAGGGAAAGAATCAGACAATTGGAGTTGGACGTGGAAACCCTCAAATGGGAAAACGCCCGCTTGTTTCTGAAAATCCGGAGTGTCGACGGTTCTTCCCTGGTCAGGGATAAGTTGACCGGATTGTGGCATTTTGACGTCGAACGCACTCCCTACACGGGACGAGCAACGGAAAACTACTCCGACGGGTCACCCAAAGCGGAGGCTTCCTTCCTCAAGGGGAAAAAAGATGGAGTGGAGAGATTTTGGTATGCGAATGGTCTTTTGAAAGAGGAAAGCCAATGGTTTGACGGTCTGGCGAACGGTATCATCCGAACTTGGGATAAGGAAGGTGGTTTGATCCGGGCGGTCCGATACAAGAAGGGTGAATTGATCGAGGTAATCAGGGATTGAATGCCCGATTAAGTCTTTCCCCACGCTATTCGAATTTCAATCCCCGGGTGGAGAAAGTTTCACCCAGCCATTTCGGTTTTTCGCAGAAAAGAGGTCCTTTGGGCGTCCACAGGACTTCCGGTATGAGAATTTGATAAGCTTGCAAGGGTTCGCCATACGAGAAGGTCAGAAGTAAGTCGGTCCTTTGGTTTGGCTTGTCGAAGTCAGAGTAATTCTTGATGATGATGTTTCCTCCCGCACCTTTCTGATCGGGGCAGAAGTAGTGGACTTCATCCGGACTTGATTGATCGAAGCGTACGACTACGTCACCTTGTCCGCTGCCATTTCCAACGATATTTCGGTCATAGGACTTTTCGGAGTCTTCGGGTTCGTAACCAATCATGAAGGCTTTTGAGTAGGTGAGGTTGTCGGGGCGTAGACGGTAACTTAGGTTGCGGTCGAAATGCAGGGTTCTCGGATTGGATGAGTTTTCATCGAAATCGGCGTCTCCCTTAACCTCGAAGCGTCCGTTTTTCCAACTCACCGGCAAAAGCACCTCGATGGCCATGAGCTTGACCGTCTCCCATTGGATTTGATAACCACGGGCTTCGCGAAGGATGGGGAGGAACGATTGCTCTCGCACGAAATCCGGAGAATTTCTGGAAAGATGACGCCATTGCCCTCTCCAATTATGCTTAAAGGCAATCTCCCATTTGGACGAGGCGGTTATGAGGTCGTCGGGGAAAGGTTGGCGATGAAGAGCGATTAATTCGTTCCTGATCGATTGATTCCTGATGCCATAGAGGAATGACTTGAATTCCTCTTCGTTCAAGGCGAAGATCGATCGTTCGAAGAAGGGCTTGAAGTTGTTGTAACGGAAGGAATCGAAGACGATTCTTCCAACCGCTTCCTGCGGATGAAGTTGAGCCCATGCGTTCCCAAGGCTGAGGAAAAATGGAAAGAGAAGCAAAATCCAACGTAGCTTACCGAACATATTCCAATGATGATTACTTTTTGGACGCTCTACAAGCGAGAACGAACTTTTGAAGCGCCCCGATCGGCTAAAATCTTTTGTCTTTTTTATGAAATCGACAAATTTGGATCATGAATTGCATGAGTCATGAATTATGAAGAGAATTCGTCCCTTCGACACGCGGCAACTTCAGGCATTCGACGTTTTGTGTTCAACCGGTAGCTTTACCGAAACGGCCAAGCGTCTTTTTCTGACTCAGTCTGCGGTCAGTCATTCGATGAAAGCCCTCGAGGATGAGACGGGCTGTCAACTCTTCCGAAGACAGGGCAAAAAAGTTTGCCTTACGGAAGCGGGGGACAGGCTATTGCGTTTCGCTCGCCCATTTTTAATGGAGATGGATGCGGTGAGGTCCGAATTGGAGGGATTTGAGAAATTCGGGGCGGGCAGAATCCGACTGGGGGCTAGCCAACAGGCGTGCAGATTCTTTCTGCCTCCTATGTTACGCCAATTCAAGGAGCAGTTCTCCCAGTGCCGATTTGAGGTAAGAGCCGAAGATACCCCCAAGTGCCTGCAAATGTTGACTCTTGGAGAGGTCGATCTTGCCATCACTTTGGAGCCGATAAAAATGTCGGACGTAGAATTCGTTCCCTGCTTCACCGATGAATTGAGAATGGTCATTCCGGTCGAGCACAGGTGGGCCAATACCGGAAAAGTGGATTGGAACGAATTGTTGATGGAGAACTTTATTCTCTATAACCGCGAAAGTTACACTTTCAGAATTTTAAACGATTATTTGGACGGACAAGGATTAAAACTATCCTCGTTTATGGAAATCAACAGTCCCGAAGCCGCCAAAGAGTTAATCAAGGTCTCCATGGGTATAGGCGTTATGGCTGATTGGGCGGTGGAAAAAGAGGCCAATGAAGGAGAGTTGATTAGCCTTCCCCTGGGTCGAAAAAAATTACTTCGCACTTGGGGGATTTCGGTTCGCAAGGGTCGCAAGTTGAATAAGGCGGAGAGAATTTTCATGAAGATCGCCGAAGAGTCGGGTTGTCATTGGATGGTTAATCGTCGACTTGGCTGATGGTTGGACCGTCCTTTCCTTTTGCTTGTTTCTTGCGCAAAGAACAATTAATCGGCAAAAGAGAGTCATGAATCATTACTTCGGTTTTCTTTTGTCGTTTATCCTTCTGTTCGCATCCCTTCACTCTCAAAGTCGAACTCTCAATGGTGATGATCGCAAGTTCAGGTTGAGCCCCGTTCAAAAGGTGAATGCGCTGATTCCTCCCACCATGGACGGCAAGCGCCTCGGGGTCGACCTATTGATTGACGGCAAATTACCGAAAGATGGTTGGAGATCCACTTGGACTGCATGGTTTAAGAAAAACCCTTCGATTGATTTCGATTTGGGGTCGGAGAAGAGAATCGGCGTGATCCGCATTTACTACCAACCTTGGGACCGAGCCGATGAGTTGTCCGAAGTCAAAGTTGAAGTGAGTGCGGATGGCGAAACCTTTTTGGAATTCAACGAATACGAAGGCTTTGCTTCCACTCCGGCAAAAGGAGTATGGGCGGAAATCGACCTTCGGGCAGTTAAGGCCAGATACTTCCGCTTGTCTCCGAAATACCGAGGTTGGGGAAACCTCTGGGGTGAAGTGGAGTTCTGGGAAATCGCCAAGTAGAGTTGTCTCCAAAGGTACGAAGGCAAGCGAATCCTTGCTGATTTTTAAATGCTGAAAAGGCTTTCCAACGAGTTGGTGAGGTTTTTCCCCTTGCTTTCCCTTCTCGTTGGAGGAACGTCCCTTTGGAAACCGGAGACCTTTCTATGGTTTGGCAAGGAAACGATCGCGTTTGGTTTGGGCATGATCATGCTCGGAATGGGAATGACCCTGAAAGCGGAGGATTTTTCTCGAGTTTTGCGAAAACCCCGGGTCATTTTGATTGGGGTAGGGGCCCAATTTCTGATTATGCCTGCTTGCGGGTTCGCGATTGCCTACCTCTTCGGGTTACCACAGGAAATGGCCTTGGGTCTGATCATGGTTTCGAGTTGCCCGGGGGGGACGGCATCCAACGTCATTGTCTATTTGGCAAGAGGAGAAGTCGCCTTATCGGTGAGCATGACCATGATCTCAACTTTGCTGGCGGTCTTCCTCACTCCTGCGCTCGTATATTTTCTTGCGGGTCACTTTGTTCCAGTCGATCCTTGGAGTTTGCTCAAAAGCGTTTTGTGGATCGTTTTATGTCCCTTGGCCGTTGGCGTGGTTTGGAATCGATCCTTTCCGAGGTCGGCGAAAGTCGTTTCTTCCTTCTCTCCTCTTTTTTCCGTCCTGTTTATCCTACTGATCGTAGGTTTTGTATTATCCGCTAAAAAAGATTTAATTTTAGAGTATTGGATGGTTTTATCCGGATCCGTGTTCTGTCTTCATACCTTTGGGTTTCTCTTGGGTTATTTTTCCTCTCGTTTTTTTCGTTGCGAAGAAGCGGAGAGTCGAGCCATATCCATTGAAGTGGGCATGCAGAATTCGGGTTTGGGCATGGCTTTGACCAGTAAGCATTTCAACCATTTTCCCTTGGCTCCCGCACCTTGCGCCCTGAGTGCGGTCTTTCATTGCATCATGGGGAGCGCGCTGGCTTATTTTTGGGGAGTTAAAAAAAAATTTGACTAACCACTGAATTTTGGCGATTTTCTACACGTGCGCAGGAAGCGCATGCGTGAGACAATTACGCAATCTTACGCCAAAGCATGGATGCTTTACCAATTTTCAGTTCCATGCTCTCACCTACTTCACCCGTTTTTTCCACGCTCTCCGATTTATCGATGCGAGCGATGAATCGCTTTGAGCGTTCCGTTGAGAAAACATTGGACAAAACCAATCCCGTCTCAACGGCCAGCGGTCACGAGAATGCCGGTCAATATCTCTTTTCATCTCGTCTCCAAAACGACATCAGGCATGCAAAGATCTTAGGCAATAATCTGCAGGGAGTGATTTCTCAGGGACAAATGCAGGAGGGGTACCTGCAGACTGCGATAGGGAAATACCAGCGGATGGCGGTTTTGGCAACGGAGGCATCGAATCCGATGCTCAATGGAATCGAACGTTCCAACATGCAAACCGAATTCGATCGACTGCGAGAGGACGTTCACGAGATGCGTCAGGAAAGCTTCAACGGACACAAGCTTTTGACCGACGAGGAGCAACAGGAGGCGAATTTGCCCAATGAGACTCTCGCTTTGCTTGCCGTCAATCTACCCACCTTTGTGGATTCGAGCT
>NZLE01000146.1 GCA_002692605.1 Opitutia bacterium | reverse complement strand
GGACGGTTTCAGAGCTTATTTCAGGGAGTAGATAGAAAAAGGGAGTGGGGTAACGAACTTCATTCGCAAAAAGGGAAAAGAGCCTGTCCAAGTTCCACTTGACCAAGAAAAGGATAATGCCCGTAAAGGCATAAACCGACCGTCCGATCTCACCTTTCCAGGAAAAAAACAGATGGTAGAGCTTATGGAAGGACATTTCTCACCATTACTCCGGTCGACCGCAGTAGGCAATAGAGGAAAATGCGGTCTTGAACCGCTTACCACTCGTAGCAAGCGATGGCTTCGAGTTCTCGGACGAAGAGTTGGTTTCCGGAAATGGCCAAATGGGCCCAGGTCGGGGCTTGGGAAATGGTTCGCTTCTGCCTGATCAAAAGTTGTTCCGGGTTGGCTCCGATCAGATAGAGGGTGCCATCCTCATCAAGAGCGAGAATGTCTTTCCCATTGGAAACCATGGACATGTATTTTCCGAAGGATTCGCTGCTGATCCATGCGGTTTCGCCAGTCTTTAGCTTAAGGCAAGCCATCCGCTGCTTTCTCAAATGAAGATAGCAGAAGTCTCCGATCAGAATCGGGCTCGACATGTAGGCTTCCTGTATGTTTTCCCATTTTTGAGCTACTGCAAAGCCATCGTTTTTCTTTTCCACTTCGAAAAGCAGGCTTTTTCCGCCGTAGGAACTCGTGAAAACCGAGTCTCCTGCAATTGCGGGCGTGAGGATGTTCATGCCTCGGTAAGCTTCGATGGGCTTCTTCCAAAGAACTTTACCCTTCTTCGGATCGATTCCAGCCAGATCAGTGCGGGTCTGAACCACCATTTGCCTCACGCCTCGGATCGTGGCGAAGGTGGGCGACGAAAAGGCGCTTCCGTATTTCTCACCCTTCACTTCGAGGATACGCCATTCCGATTTGCCGGTTTGCTTGTCGAGTTTGCATAAACCCGATCCTGCCTGAGCATAGAGATGCTCTCCCATGACAAGAGGCGAACAAACGAACCCGAATGCGGGCAAAGGGGATTCGTACCTCTCCATGAAATCGACGCTCCACAGCCTATTCCCGGATTCCGCATCCAGGCAGACAAGGTGATCGCGCATGCCTCCAACGTAGAGATTCTTCCCGTCGTAAACCGGAGTCGATCGTACCCAACTTCCGTTTTTCCAAGCGAAGAAGGGAACGCTCATCGATCCCTGCCACTGGGTTTCCCATTTTTGTTCTCCCGTCTTACGGTCAAAGGCCCGAACCACTTCGTTCTTTCCCTTGGTTTCCACAGTGAAGACAAGATCCTTCGAAAGCACCGGGCCCGGATATCCCTTGGCAATACTCTTTTTCCATTTCAGGCGAAGTTTATCCTCACTGATGTTCTTCGGCCAGAGGGAATCAATGGGGATCATTCCGTCCCGGGTTGGTCCACGCCACTGGTTCCATTCGGGTTCGAAGCCATGGAGGAGAAAGCCAAGCGGAAAAAGGCTCATGGAGAGAGCGAGAGTCGAGAGGGTAAAGTAGGTTTTCATGGCTTTTTGAAGAGATAGTGACTGACCCACCATTCCTGCCCCTTATGCAAACCAAAGGTTTCGGAGCAGGCGAGGAAGAAAATGCGCCAGCGGTGAAAAGCCCGCAGCGCCTCCTTTGCGGACAACTCCCCGGCGAACAAATCAAGAATATCGGTTTGGTTGCGGTCGGTGTTCCGTAACCAAGCTTCGGCAGTCTTCGCATAGTGTTCGCCCGACCATCGCCACCGTCTTTCCAATTCGAGCTTTCCGCAAATCCTCAGAAAAAGTTCGTCGGCGGGCATAGTGCCCCCACTGAAAAAGTGTCGTGACATCCAATCGTCCTCTCCCTCGACCACGAAGGGATAGGAGGTCGAACGGTGACAGAAGACGTGAGTGAAGAGTTTGCCACCCGGTTCCAACCAATCGTGAATGCTCCGAAAAAGCCCGCGGTGGTTGCGAACGTGCTCGAACATTTCCACGGACACCACGCGTTCGAAGTTCTCCTTGGTGGAGAAGACGTTTACGTCTGCGGTGACGACTTCGAGATTGGGGAGATTGCGGGATTTCGCCTCCGAGATAATGTATTCCCTTTGGGAATGAGAGTTGGAAACTGATGTGATCCGAGCACCTGGAAAGTTCGCCGCCATCCAAAGGGAGAGGGAACCCCATCCGCATCCTAATTCCAGAATGCGCTGACCGTCATGAAGATCGGCGTGTTCGCAAGTGAGTGCGAGAGAGCGGTCCTCCGCCATTGAGAGGTCAGAGACCGAATCATCGAAATGGCAACAGCTGTACTTCAGGTTCTTACCCAAGACCATTTGGTAAAAGTCCGAGGGAACTTCGTAGTGTTGTTCGTTCGCTTTTTCGGTGAGCACCGCCAAGGGCGACTGGTCGACCGATTGCAGGTATTGCTCGGCCAATTCGGCGTTGGCTTCGCAATCGTCGACCCGGCACTGGAGGAGACGCTTACGGCAAAGCTTGCGAATGCCCGCTCGGATCAGGAAATCGGGAACGAAGCCCCGTTCGGCGAGATCAATGAAAAGATCGGTGAGGCTCATGAAGGCGGTTTGGTTTTGGTTGGAATACGGGGAAAGAAGGAAGGAACTCGAGTAAGGTAGGAAGCGTAGGCTTCGCCGCTGGCTTCGAGCTTACGGGCTTCGACGAAGGGAATCCCGGTTATTTTGGTCAGGAATAAGTAGAGAAGAGGAGGCAGGACAAGTAGCCAAATGGCTCCTTGGGAATGAATGCCCATAGGAAGATAACCAAGCCAGAGAACCCACTCGAAGAAATAATTCGGATGCCTGGAGTATTTCCACAAACCGCTTTCGCAGACCTCTTTGCGGGTGCGTCCCCGAACCTGTTTGAAATTTCTCAGTTGTCTGTCTGCGAGAGAGACTCCGGCGAAACCGCATACCCAGATGATCAAACCGAGGTGATCCCAGACCTGCAACTCGCTTGGGTTGCGGGCAAGAATGAGAAAGGGTGAGGCAAAGAGGACGATCCAAAATGCCTGCACTTGAAAGAAAAGGAAGAAGCCAAGATTAGCCTTCGCACCGAAATAGTCTCGAAGATAGGCGTAACGGATATCTTCCGGTTGCCCCCGGCATCGCCTAAGCAGGTGAGTGCCAAGACGGATCGACCACACGCCAAGCAAGCCCTGAAGCAAAGCCAGGCGTTGAGGCGAACAGAGGTCGGAGCATTGGTGAAGGAAGTAAAGACCGATGACCCCGACGCCATATGCCCAGACCACGTCCACGTAGGAAGTGTTGCGAATCCATACGGCAACCAACCACGCCATGAGCATGGCCAAGGAGGATGCGATCTGCCCATCTATCAAAAGTTCAATCATCTTCGATTCGATGCGGTCTGCTCGTAAGAAAGGTGAAGATAACGCATCAGGATACCGGCGATCGTCCATTCGCATGCCACTGCCCATGCGGAGTACCAACCTTGGGAGAAGGTAAGCACGCCGAGCTTTTGTCCGGAGAAATAAGCCAGAGCTCCACCTAGGGAAAAGCCGAGGAGGCAGCGCCAGCGACGTTCCAAAAACCAGATGAAAAGCGGTCTTAGCATCAGTCCAAAATTTAACCAAAGAAGGAGCATCCAGTAGGGTACGCCCAGTATGCTAGGGTATTCGGTGAAAGTCAGGAAGCCAAAGTAAACCAGCAAGGCGTCCCCGGCCAAGCCCATCAGCGTGGATGCGACTAGGAAAGGTAAAAGCCGAAAAAGCCCTTGGGAGCGAATTGCGACGAGCAGGCAAAGGGCCACCCCGATAATGGGAAGCGTTTTGGGTAGGGGACTGAGTGGAGCGAGAACGCAAAAGAACCAAGCGACCTGAAAGGCCACGAAATGGATCAGGTAAGCGAATTTCGACTTCATTGGGGGAAGCCTCTGGAAAGCTTGCATTGCGGTTTTGCGAGAAGCAGATGAACGTCACCGGTATACCCTTCTTCGAATCCGGCTTCGCAGTAACAGAGGTAATATTCCCAACCGCGAAGGAAGTTCGGTTCGTACCCCAATCGCTCGATTTCATCACGGTTTTCTAGGAAGCGCATCCTCCATTCTCTGAGCGTGCGCGAATAGTGATATCCGAAATCGAAAAGGTTAGCGGGTCTCAGATCCGACTGGGCAACCGCGGCATTGATCATCGCGGAGGCGGAGGGTACGCAACTTCCGGGAAATACGCGGGTGCGGATGTAGTCCACTTCCTTGAGGTAGCGTTCGTACCGGTGATCGGGCATGGTGATGCCCTGAATCAAAGCCGCTCCATCGGGTTTCAGGAGTTGAGAGATTTGGGAAAAGTACTTGGGCAGGTATTCGTGTCCGACCGCCTCGATCATTTCGATGGATACGATCCGGTCGAATTGTCCGGTCAGGTTACGGTAGTCCTCCGTGATGATGGAAATTCGATCGTTCCATTTTTTTTGATGAATGCGCTCTTTTGCGTATTCGAATTGTCGCTTGGAAATGGTGGTGGCGGTCAGGTGAGCCCCGGTTCGCTCTCCAAGACGCTCGGCGAAGCCACCCCAACCGCATCCGATTTCCAGAACCCGGTGGTGAGCTTTGATCGCAAGTTCATCAATGATGCGATCATACTTGGCCAGAGAGGCTTCCTCCAAGGTGGATGATTCGTCGGCAAAGATTCCACATGAATAGGTCATGGTCGGGTCGAGCATGAGTTCGTAGAAGTCATTGCCCAAATCGTAGTGCAGGGAGATGTTGCGTTTGCTGCCGCTGACGGTGTTTTTCTGACCAAAGAGGTAGGCCCAATGAGCCAGTTTATTGAAAAGAGCGGCCCATCCGCCCTCCATCCCGTCCATGACGTCCTGATTTTGGAGAAACAGGCGAAACAATCCAACCAGGTCGGAGGTCACCCAGTCTCCTTTGGCAAAGCTATCGGCCACTCCCAGCGAGCCACCTAGGCAAGCCTTGCGAAAGAATTTCGGATTGCGGACGAGGAGTTCGGCGGAGATGACGGGATCATGGGGATTGCCAAAGGTATGAGTTTGGCCACCGAATTCAACCTTGAGAGCACCTTTGGTCAGCTTGCCCAACTGAGAGAACAGGAGCTTTTGAAAAAAACTGATCTTGGTGGTTTCGATGGAGGATTTATTCATGCTGGGAACTTTCCTCCAAGTGTTTTGGGTGAGAATAAAAGGGGCATCCCTTGAGCCGTAGGAGCAAGGCATTCCAATAGATTCCGAAGGAGATTCTCATTGTCAGGAAGGGAAATCGAGCGAGTGCCCAAGCTAGATTCATCGCATTGATGGGTCGACGCCGAAGATTCAGATGAGCCGAAAAGAAAGTTCGACCGGATTGCCTGAGAATCATGTCGACGCGCAAGTTTTCGGAGGGTTTCTCAAACCGCCAGTCATAATCGACCTGCATGTCAATGAAGGGGGAAACGTGAAATTCTTTGACAAACTCATGCTTGGACAAGCGGTCCTTTTCCGTCCATTGGAAGGCTTTGGCGTACCGTTCGTTCCAGGGGGTGTTGGTGATTTCGGCCAAAACGGCCGTGGGGCGGTCGCGGCGGTCGTTCCATGCATAGTAAAAGGTCACGGGATTGAAGCAGTGCCCGAAGGTTCGAAGGTGAGTCAGCACGGAGATTGGGCCTTCCACTCGGTCGCCGAGTTGCTGGTTCATGGTTGACCGAACCGCTTCCTCAAGCGAGTCGGTCTCCGGTTTGTGGTAATCCGCCCGCTGAAAGCAGGAAAGGTTGCTACGATTGATTGACCAGAAGATGCGACCCCGAAAAACTTGATCGAGTTCATCCAGAAAGAGATGCGGCATGAACAATTTGTACCTCAAATCGTGCTTCTTGGGTGCTTTCCGATGATGGGTCACCTCGCCGAAGTAGAGGCAACTCTTCATGAGAGAGTGACCTCAAACGCTTGGCAGACCCGAAGTCCGCTGTTCAATCCGTCCTCATGAAAACCGTAGCCCCAATACGCTCCGCAAAGCGAGATTCCGCGGTTTCGAATGAAGTCACGGTGGCTTGCCTGAGCGTCCTTCCTTCCCGGGTGAAAGGTGGGATGAGAGAAAGTGAAGTCGGCATGATGAAGAGCCGAATTAATCCGGTCTCGCTGGTTGAGGGAAACGCAGAAAGGTTCGGAAGTGGGAAGGCTCTGCAGTATGTTCATGTCGTAAGTCACAACGGCCTGTTCCTGTTCCTCGTCAGGGAGATAGGCGTTCCAGGATGCCCGGGCTGATTTTCGCTTGGGAAGCAGAGAATCATCGCTGTGCAGGGAGACGAGGTTTTTTTCATAGGGAAAGGTTTGCAGAATCGAGCGCTCTTTCTCGGTTGGATTTTCAAGCATGGCAAGGGCTTGATCTGCGTGGCAGGCGAGAATGACTTCATCGAAGCTTTGCAGGGTGCCGTCTTTGAAAGTGAGGGATACGCCATCATCGATTCTCTTAACTTTATGAACCGGAGAGTTCAACCGCAGAGAGGAGCCGAGGGAAAGGATCATCTTGTCGACGTAGGTTTTGGATCCACCCCGGATGACTCTCCAAACCGGTCGGTTAAACGATTGGAGCATTTGATGGTTGGACAGAAAATCCGAAACGAACTCCATGGGGAAGTCGGAAAACCTTTCCGTGGAACAAGACCAAAGAGCCGAGCCCAAGGGGAGAAGGAACTGATTGTGAAACCGTTTGCCGAACTTGAGCCGATCGATGAATTGTCCAACGGTTTCCCGTGGATTGGAAGCGGTATCGGCTTCCTTATGAAAACGGAAGATATCCAGAATCATTTTCCAATGCATGGGGTCGAGCGCATTGCGGGGGTGACCCAAAAGTCCGCGGAGGCTTTCCCCACTGTATTCGAGGGACAAGGAATCGGATCGCACCGAGAACCCCATACGGGTCGGTTGTG
>NZLE01000145.1 GCA_002692605.1 Opitutia bacterium | reverse complement strand
CTCCATTGCCCTTTCTGCAGTTAACGAGGAAGGAACGATTGAGCAAAATAATGCTGGTTTAGAAGATGATCTCGACATCGAGATTGCCCTTTCATACACCGGCATCGAAAATCTTGTTCTCGGAGGAGGCGTTCACAGCCAGAGAAACTCAGGAGCTAACAATGATCGTGACATTTCAAATCTTCATGCAGCATACACCATGGACAAACTCATGCTTGCTGCCGAATACGTAAATGACGATAATGACGCAGCTGCTGCCGATTTGACTGCAATTATGATCCTCGCCGATTATGACATCAATGATCAAATGGGTGTCGCCGTTCGTTACAGCGAGTGGGAAACCGGCGCCAACGCTGAAGCTGACAAGCTTACGATCGCTCCCAACTATGCGATTACCGAAAGCTTGGGCGCTATTCTTGAGTACAGCAGTACAGAAAGTGCCGCTGGAAATGACGAAGATTCGCTCGCTCTTGAGCTTACCTTCACTTTCTAAGTCCAGTACTTAAGTAAAGTCTTTAAGGGCCGTCCGTTTGGACGGCCCTTTTTTTTGCTCTGATTGGCATTCATTCTTTGGGCTTTGCCAAAGAACCAAATACGTTCTATTTCAGTAGTGTTAAGATTTTTAGCTCTCATGATCAACTTAAGCGATGGTTACGAACCGCAGTCGAATTCCCCTCTTTTTGCAGTTGGTGAAGTGGTGGTTCATCGAATCTACCATTATCGTGCGGTGGTGGTGGCATTGGATCCGACCTGTCAGGCGGATGAGGAATGGTATCAATCGAACCAAACCCAACCGAGCAAGGACCAAGCTTGGTATCATTTGTTGGTGGATGGGGCCCAACACGTTACCTATTCCGCCGAATCCAACCTGCAAAGGGATGGCTCAGGCGCTCCCATCGTTCATCCCATGCTGAATTTGTTTTTCTTTGGCTTGAACGAGGAAACCAATCAATATCTGAGGAACGAAGTTCCATGGAATCCTGGAGAACCTCCGGATGCGCCCCCTTCTTCCCCTCCGGACTTCACTCCCCCACCACCTGCCTAAACTCGCGGGTGCCTCGAAGAAGAAGGCAGCTGCCTATGCTTTCGCCAAGAGGCAAGTTCGATTTCTCGATCAATAAACGTCCTTAAGGTAGCGTCTCTCCCTTTGCATGCCTTTGACCCAAGCCAAGGCATCTTCCTCGCTCATCGATCCTTCCTCGGCGACAATGCGCTTAAGAGCCTGATCGACGTCCTTGGCCATTCGATGGGCGTCTCCGCAAACGTAAAAGATCGCTCCATCCTGCAACCAGCTCCAGAGGTCCGCTTTTTTTTCCATCATTTTGTTTTGGACGTAAATTTTTTCTTCCTGATCCCGGGACCAGGCCAAATCCAATTCGTTCAGCACCCCATCCCTTTTGTACGCATCGAGTTCCTCCCCGTACAAATAATCGGTGCTCTGGCTACGGTCCCCGAAGAATAGCCAATTCCTGCCACTAGCCCCATTGATCTTTCTTTCCTCGATGAACGCCCGGAAGGGAGCGATTCCAGTTCCCGGTCCAACCATAATGATCGGAAGGTTACCATCCTCCGGCAATTTGAAGTTTTTGTTCGGATGCAAGTAACAGGGAATGGATTCTCCCACCCTTTCAGCCAAGTAGGACGAACAAACTCCTTTGCGCTTTCGCCCGTTTCCCTCGTACCGAACCACCGCAACCGTCAAGTGCACCTCATCGGGATGAGCCGAGAGACTGGAGGCAATCGAATAGAGACGGGGCGCCATCGGTCTAAGAAAGCTGATGAACGTTTCGGCATCCATTCCGGATTGGGGAAACTCCAGAAACAAATCAATCAGTTCCCTGCCCCACATGAATTCCATCAGAGCTTCCTTGTTGGCAACCTCAAGAAGTTTTCCAAGTTGATCGGATTGGGCGATCTGATTGAATTTCTTGATTTGCATCTTACTCAGAACGGTGCAGGCGAAATAACCGGATAACGCATCGGACAAACTCATCGACCGGTCGCCCGCTTCCACCTGCTCCTCTCCGGTAAGTCCAACCGCATTCAGCAGACCGGCAACCACTTCCGAACAATTCGTGGGAAGGACGCCAAGAGAGTCACCCGGCAGGTATTCCATCCCACTATCCTTGAGACAGAACTCGAAATGACGGGTTTCCTTACCCGAGCCTTCGGTCAAAAGCCGATTGACCAGCAGGGGAGATGAAAAGGGGTTCGCTTTGGAGGGAGAATTTTCGTTGGGCAAATTCGACATAGGCAATCAGGTATAGGTACAGTTCTGACAAAACATTTCCGAGAATCCAAGCGAAATGATTGCCGATTATCGGGTTGCGATAGAAACCTTTTCCCCTATCCATGGAGAGCTTATGGATTGGCTTGAGCAAATGAAACCCAGAGAAAGTGAAAAATGGGAGCGAATCATGGCCCATCATCCCTTTTCGCAGGAAGATTGGGAGAGTGCGAGAAAGCGACTCGTCAGCTTGCTGACCAAAGAGGAGAGAATGGTTGATGATTCCAGTCTGCTATCCTATTTGGATTGTTGCGCGGAATCCGTAGGTTCCGTTCATCCCCTGCCTGATTTCGCTGATTTGGTTGAGGAATTTTTCCAAAAGTACGGAATGGATTCCTAAATCCGAAGGCAACTCCGATCGAATTTTACATTTCCGCAAGAGCTTTTTGAATCAAGTGAGCTTTCGATGGGCTTCCTTGACCGTGAGGTATTTTTCAGCCCAACGTTTCAAACCCGTGCGTTTCTCCAAAGACAATGGACTCTTTATGATAGCGGGAACTCCGGCAACGAGTGATCCTTTGGGCACTTCCATGCCCATCGGAACGACCGCGCCCGCCGCGATAATAGATTGATTTCCGATCTTGGCTCCATCCAGGATGGTGGCGCCCATCCCGATCAGGCACTCGTCGCCGATCTCGCAGGCATGAAGCACGGCACCATGCCCCACGGTTACGTAATCGCCCACAAGCAGAGGATGATCATCCGCAAGATGCCCAACCACTCCATCCTGAACGTTGGTGCAGCTTCCAATGGATATGAAGTTGATGTCTCCTCGCAAAACAGCCCCGTACCATACGCTTGAGCGTTCGCCTATTCTGACGTCACCCAAGACGGTTGCCGATGGGGCAATGAAAACATCCTTTTCCAAACGGGGTGATTTGCCAAGGAAGGCAGCCAGCCGGTCCGCCGTATTCACACTCCCTGCCCTCTTTGCCAGGAAAACGGGCGGGGCTTGGTTTTCACTTAAGGAACGGAACTATTGGCAAGCTTCGCATTCCTCACCATTCATCATTGCCTCGATGCTGCATGCCTTTTGTTCCGCTTCCGTGTATTCTTTCTTTGCGGAAGGCGCATCCGCTACGTTGCCCAATGGCTTGCCTTGCCCTTGGCTCATACTGACCGTAGCTTTCTCAATGTTCGATGCTCCCAAGGTACGGAGATAATAAGTGGTTTTCAACCCCTGCCGCCAAGCGGCGCGGTACATATGAGAGAGACTCTTGAGGTCTGGAGTTCCCAGAAAAAGGTTAACCGATTGGGACTGATCGATCCACTTCTGCCTGCGGGCCGCGGAGGCAATGACGAATTCATAGGATACGTCGAAGGCAGTCAGGTACTTTTTCTTGATCCAATCGGGAACTTGATCGATGGAAGCTAACTCACCGTCAAAATACTTGAGTTGATCGGACATTTCCCTGCCCCACAGACCTTCCTTTTTGAGATCTTCGACGAGATATCGGTTGAGAACCATAAAATCTCCGGAAAGATTGCTTTTGACAAAGAGGTTTTTGTAGGTTGGCTCGATGCAGGGCGAGGAGCCCATGATGTTTGAAATGGTGGCGGTGGGAGCGATGGCGATGACATTGCTGTTTCTCATGCCATGCTTGGCAATCTTTTCCCGAACGACCGACCAGTCCATCTTACTTTCCTTGGAAACGTCAATCGGTTCTCCCCTTTCTTCTTCCAGCATTTTGATGGAGTCTTGTGGGAGAATTCCACGATCCCACTTGGACCCGCGGTAACTGGAGTAGGTTCCGCGCTCCTTGGCCAAATCGCTGGATGCCTCGTAGGCATAGTAGCAGATGGCTTCCATAAACTCGTCGTTGAATTCAACTGCTTCCTGCGATGCGAAGGAGATGTTTTTGGCAAAGAGCGCGTTTTGCAAACCCATCACTCCCATTCCAATCGGACGATGCCTCATGTTGGAGGTCTTCGCTGCATCGGTTGGGTAGAAGTTCACGTCGATTACGTTGTCCAGGGCGCGAACGGCAATGCGGATGGTATCCCGTAATTTTTCGTGATCAAGTGATCCATCGGACTGTAGATGAGAATCGAGCACTACGGAACCAAGGTTGCAGACAGCGGTTTCGTCCGCACCGGTGTTCAGAGTGATTTCCGTGCATAAGTTCGAACTGTGAATGACGCCAACGTGGTCTTGGGGGCTTCTGATGTTGCAGGTGTCTTTGAAGGTAATCCAAGGATGGCCGGTTTCAAAAAGCATCTTCAGCATTTGCTTCCAAAGTTCGATGGCCTGGATGGTGTGCCCCCAAATTTCGCCTTTCTCGGCCTTGGCTTCGTATTCCACGTATTTCTCTTCGAATGCCTTACCGTACAAATCATGCAACTCGGGAACTTCGTTGCTGCGGAAAAGAGTCCACTTTTCTCTGGACTCCATTCTTTTCATGAACAGATCCGGAATCCAATTCGCGGTGTTCATGTCGTGTGTCCGGCGACGATCGTCACCCGTGTTCTTTCTGAGTTCCAAGAATTCCGTTAGATCGCAGTGCCACGATTCCAAGTAGGCGCAACCGGAACCTTTGCGCTTGCCGCCTTGGTTCACCGCGCAAAGTTGATCGTTGTGCATTTTAAGAAAAGGAATGACTCCCTGACTTTCGCCATTCGTTCCCGCAATGTGACTTCCCGTACCTCGAACCGAAGTCCAACTTCCGCCAAGACCGCCGGCCCATTTGGAAAGAAAGGCGTTTTCCGCAATTCCACGGTACATGATGGATTCGATGGTGTCATCCACCTTGTAGAGATAACATGAAGACAACTGGGAATGCGGAGTTCCCGAATTGAACAAAGTTGGGGTGGAGGAACAGAACCTCCTGCTTTTATAGAGGTTGTAAAGCGATATGATTTGCTCTTCGGGTTGATCGTCACGGGCAAAGACTCCCATCGCAACTCGCATCCAAAACAGTTGCGGAGTCTCCAGGCGTACGGGAGATTCGCTCGTCTTATCCACAACCAAATAACGGTCGAATAAGGTTTGGATGCCCAAATAGTCGAAATCGAGATCCGCCGAAGGATCAATCGCCTTGGATAGCTTATCTACGTCGAGCTTCAACAAACTCGCATCAAGTCTCTTGATTTCCACTCCCCGCTTAAGGTAGTTCTTAAAGCCCTTTACGTGAAAGGTTTTCAGCTCCTCAATGCTGTTTTCCGCAATGTTCCAACCCAAAACCTCTTCATATATGTAAGTAAGCAAAATCCGCGCGGCGAATTTGGCGAAGTCTCCATCTCTTTCGATCAGAGTCTTTGCGTTAAGGATAATGGTCTTTCTCAAATCCTCTTCGGAAATTTCCGAAAAGACCGACCGTCTGAGATTTTCCTCAATAATTTCGGAACTCAAACACAAGTCCAAACCAATGGAAGCGAAGGATATTCTCTTTTTGAGATCTATGCCGTCCCAGAAGTAAGTCGTGCCATCTTTCTTCTGCACGACGATCATGGAATCCTGCTTTACTTCTTCGACCGGACCTCCGCTCTCACGTTCGATGCGACGACGGGCACGATAAAGAATATAGGACTCGGCAACCTTGAAAAAGCCCTGCTTCATCAACTCTTCCTGAACAATGTCCTGAACGTCTTCGATATTGATGAATGCCTGACCTGTCCCCAATGCGCTTTGAGTGACCTTACGGGCGATTTTTACGGCCGGTTCCGAATCCAGTCGCAAAGAGAGGAAGGCTTTGCGTACCGCAACTTCGATTTTAGAGGAATTCCAAGGCACAACCTGCCCGCTTCTACGAATCAACCGGATTTGCGAGGACTCGATTTCATTCCGATTTGAGTCCATCGAACCGTAACCGGTTTCATTGGATCTGGAAATCACCAAGCTTTTCGCCACATCGTAGGCGTCGTTTTCGACCAGCGCCTTTTCGATCAGGCGGTGCAGTTCTTCGAAGGAGAGGCGTGGGGCAACGCCCCCCTCCTCTTCAGCCATCCGCTCGATCAAGCGGTCGGCAACGATCCGGGCTGACTCCACCACGAGTTCCCGGTTCTGTTGGGTGTATATGTCGTTTTCTTCCCTTGAGATCATAAGGTTGGTCAATGCCTCCCCAATAACCTCTGCCACCTCGGCGATGTGGAAATCACGGTCACCCGCGCCATCTGCTATGCGCACCTTCGGAATCTCGAAGCGGTTATTATCCAAAGCTTCAGCCCAATCGAACCTAGGCTTGTTTTCACTCGGCGTTTCCGCCACTTTGGTCAATAACTTGTCTTCGTCGAATATCGTGTTGCGCATAAAAGTCTTCTCCTGTCCTTAAATAGTTCCTTTTCCTTAGCTACGAGTTGAATTACAACTCGTCGTCCGCCACTTCAGTCAGAACGGAAGATTTTTGATACTCCGTCACCCGGCCTTCAAAGAAATTCTGTTCTTTTTTGACGTCCATCATTTCAGCCAACCAAGGAAAAGGATTTTCAAGACCTGGATTGATTACTTCAAGCCCAACCCCATTCAATCTGCGATCTGCGATGTAATCGATGTAGGAACAAAACTCGTCCGCGCTCATTCCAACCGAATTGACGGGCAGACAATCGCGGATGAAATCCTTTTCCAATGAAACGGCCTCTTTCATGAGTTCACTCAATTCGGACTTGAAGGCATCTGTCCATATATCGGGGTTTTCGTCAATCAGGACTCGGAAGAGATTACGGAAAAGCTCAATATGGTTGGATTCGTCACGCAAGGTGTAGCGAAACATTTGTCCGATTCCCGGAAATTTGTTTTGACGAGCCAAACTGAGCACCATTCCAAAAAGACCATAAAACTGTGTGCCCTCCATACACTGTCCGAAAACAAAGATATTTTTGGCAAGTTCCTGCTTGTTGGAGGTTTGAGTAAGGTCCAAGTCGCGACGGAGATTTTTGGAAACTTTGGTAACAAACTCGTTTTTCCTGCGAATTGTATCAACCTGTTCGAACATGGCCTCACATTCGTGTGGATTTATGCCCAATGAACTAATCATATAAAGAAGGCTGTCCGCGTGAATGTTCTCCTCATGAGCGTGACGGCCCAAAACGAGCTTTAATTCGGGAGCCGTAACCAATTCGCGGACAACGTGTTGGATATTATCGCCTACGATGCCTTCCGCTGCCGAAAAATATCCAATTCCCATCATGATGATCCATCTTTCAACGTCACTCAACTCGGTTGAACTTTTCCACTGCTCGAGGTCTTTTTGCATGGGAATGTCCTCGGGCT
>NZLE01000144.1 GCA_002692605.1 Opitutia bacterium | reverse complement strand
TACGACACCGGAGAAGGAGTGCCTCAAGATTATAAGGAGGCAGTCAAGTGGTACACCAAGGCGGCCGAGCAGGGAGATGTCGACGCTCAGTGCAACCTTGGGCATATGTACGGTAACGGAGAAGGAGTGCCCAAGGATTTGGTCCAAGCATACGCATGGTACGATGTTGCAAATGCAAACGGACAAGAGAAGGCCAAGGATTGGAGGGACAAAATTGAACTAACGCCCCTGCAATTAGCGGAGGCACAGTCTCTATACACAGAAATTTACAAGCGTATCGAGGCGAACAGACAAGACTAACCCTCCTCTGGCTCAAACCCGATGCATGAGGACGAAGATACGAAGATTATTCTCGAAAAGAGATATTCTCGCAAAATCACTGGTTGCATGCTGTTTGTTTTACCGGTCGCCTGGCTCGTGACTGGCCTTGTGGGTCCTCCAGCCTATTTGGTCGGTGCAGTTTTTTATGGCTTACTCTTTCTGGCGCTTTTGGGAAAGTATATTTTCAAGGATCTTTCTGATAGCGAAAATATCGTAATCACATCCGTAGGGGTCCATTTGGGCGAGGGCTTTGGTTCAATCAAAATCGATTGGCGCGATTTGGGCGAGTTGTACACAAAGACACATACTTCCAGTCATAGCAGTTCAAGCGGACATGGTGAAGTAGTGGTGGAAACGGACGTCATCTACCACGAAACAAAGGGCTCTGACCAAGACGAGCATACTCACACAATCGATTTTTCCCAATGGGGAGGGCGTTTCGTAAAGGATCACATGGCTTTTTACACGGCCGCAAGAGTGATTGAGATGTTCAAAAAACTACGGGATACCACCTCAGTGAAAGAGCGATTGGAATTAATCAAAAACGGCAAGGGAATGAGTATCGCCGAATACAAAGAGAACTTGCAAGTTCCCTTTTGGAATCGCCCGTATTTGACTTGCTACGATTGTGGATCGGAACTGCGGTATAATACAAAATTGCCACAGAGCAAAAGAACCTGCCCATCCTGCGGGAGCAAGGAAATTTCTGAGCCAATTAAAATATTTCCCGACAAGCAGGCTTAAATGCAAGCGGGTTTACCCAATAATCTCCTCGTCGAGCCACTCGCTAGCCAATTCTTGACGCAGGAATGCGGAGGGGGTGGGGGGAATGAAGGCAATTTTTTTCGTACTGATTATTGCAAGTTGTGGTAAAGATGCCGTCGACTGTTCAAAGGTTTAGGATAGAAACGGAATTGCTTCCGTCCTCGATGAAAAATTCCATTTACTGGACGAGCTGAAGATTGGTTCGACAACGCACAGAAGCGGTCAGTAAGATATTACAAAAGCGGAAGGAAGGACGGACCATTTATTGATTGGTAAGAGAGCGGGTAGAAAAGGGGTGAAGAAAACTGTAAGGAAGGTAAAAAAATCGGTTGTGTTAAATATCTTAGGTCGAGTCGTTGTGGATAATTTAAAAGTCCGTCAAGAATCCAAGCGAAATCAATTTGATGAAAAATTTGAAAACTCACCCTCCCCACTCCGGTCTCGGACCCTCCCCATCATAGTCCTTTGCCAGCCCCTTTGCCTTGAGCGTATCGGCAAGGGACTCCCCATCGATCCACACCTCCGCAACCACGCGGAAATATTTGCCACGCTCAGCATTGCGTAATTCGATCTTCGTCCCCCCTAGAAGCGCCTTTTCGGTTATCTCACGAGCCTGGATAGCCAATGCCTTAATCTGATCGCTCGTACCTTTCATTTCGGGCGTATCGATGCCAAGCACTCTGATGGAAAGGTTATCTCCGAATAGGGCATGCATGCCGGGCAGATCGATCTTGAAGGTATCCCCATCGTACACTTCGACAATCTGATGGGAGGAGAGCGTGAAAATGTCTTCCTTGGTGACCGCAGGTGTTCCCCCTTCGTCCAAAAGATAGTATCCGACTCCCACAATCGATAATCCGATGAGCGCGAGAAAGACGATTACGCAAAGACTCACGATGAAGAGTTTCTTTGCCCTCATCTTTTGCTTGTTCTTGGAAATCGGTTGGCTTGTAACCTTCGGAGCTGGCTTGGGCTGCGGCTTCGGTTTCTTCGCCACCGCGTATCCGGGCAAATCGCTTATCCTGACCCAATTCCTGCCATCATGGCAGGCTTGCTGATTGACCGTAAAGTTACCCGTTTTAACGTACTGACGAACCTGCTCGATCGAGTATGGACCGTAGTTGTTCCCGCCAAGGTGAACGTAGATTTGCATTCGGGTATGCTAATTGATCGAGAGTCTGCAGTCCTATATTTAAGATGCGCGGAGAAAGTGGTTGGGTGGGAAGAGGTTGAAAATATTAAAGTAAAGTTTTTGAATCCAAAGTATAGTTTAGATCGAAAAACAACATATAAACATTTTTTCCGAAATTCAAAACAACTAACTTATCATGAAAAAAGTAATCGCGATCTTCTTCGTTACCTCACTTTCGCTTCTAGGCGAAGAACCTCAGGTGGTAAGCTTCGACAAACTCCAGAAACGGGGTGAGGACGGTAACCAACTTTACTACCTTTCGGACCATAAAGTTCCTTTTACTGGAAAAGAGGTTAGTTACTGGCCTGATGGGCAGAAGAAAACTGAAATAAGCTACAAAGATGGCAAACGGCACGGGCTCAAGGCTCATTGGTACCAGAGCGGGCAGAAACTGTCGGAAATAAATTACAAGTACGGCAAACACGACGGGCTTTTGACCGTATGGTACGAGAACGGGCAATGGAGAAGAACTGGTAACCATCTGGACGGCAAAATGGTCGGAATTTGGACTCATTGGTATGAGAACGGGCAGCAGAGAGACGAAATATTTTACATGGGCGGCTACATGAATTCCGCCATTGTCTGGAAACCCAATGGCGAACAGTGTTCCATGACCGATGTGAAGGCTGGCAACGGCATGATGGTCAAATACAAGGAGGACGGGACGGATTGGTTGCGCATCTCCTTCAAAGAAGGCGTAATGACGCATTGGAGACGCCCCTAACCTTGAATTATTTTTTCTTTCTAAGGTAATGTTCGCATTCGAAGATATGCGAGTGCAGGCGACTGATCCATTCCTTGCCTTCCTGAGTGATTTGCAGAAGTCTCATGGCATCCTCTATGTATCCATGCACTTCCTCCCAAAAGAACGGCGCATAACCGTTGCGTAATTCTCCGGGTGTGCAATAGCCCATCTCCTCGGTCATCTCGAGTTCCTCGAATTCATAGAAGAGGGCGGGTATTTTCCGAAGGTATTCCGGGTCTCCGAGTTGCCCGATGAGGTCGGCCGCGCGGGTCAATCCGGGCAGATCTGAAGTTCTCTGATGTCGTTTTCCCCGAGGTACGGGGAATTGAGTCCGTTCGATGCACGAGCAAACCAGTTCAAGGTCAACCAGGTTCTGGTGATAGAAGTGTTCACGAACAAAAACCTGGCTGCGTCGAAAGTGGAAGGGGGAGAGAAGGGCGCAGGTGCCGGTGGGAGACACTTTGACCTGTTTGCCTTTTCCATCCTCGAAGAGATTCGACTTGAGGTCGTCTTTACGGCAGACTCCCTTAACGTATCCGACGTCGTGGCATAGCAGGGCAAGGAGGAAGGCAAGTCCCTCCTCTGCGCAAAAGCCCCCTTCGTACAAATGTTTGCCCCGAATGATTTCGGACCCCACGGAGGCCACCATGATGGTGTGATCGACGTTGTGGTAGAGCATGTCCCCATTGGCAATGTTTTCCAGCGAAATGGAGGTGGCGGTCCGCAAAAAGTTAAGGATTTCCTGATCGTTGGTTCCGAAGGTGCGTTCGAAGCTTTTGACCAGGTATTCCCTAAACGGATTGATCTTGAGGGCTTGGATATTGAGCATGGTTCTAATTAAGGGGGGCGAACTTATGAAACAAAGGCGCGGATAGAAGGGCAATCAGCAATCCCCGGTCCCTTGGAAAAACACTCAGCGAACAAAAGGATGCGAATCGGATTCGGATTTATGAGTTGCTTGCCCACGAATCAAACCGCTACGATTGACGATAATTATGAATCCTTCTCCAGCCCTTCGCTTCTGCCCGATGATGTTTCTCCAGTTTTTCATCTGGGGTGTGTGGTACGTTCCCATGTGGACCTTTTTGGGTACCCTTGAGATTGAGGCAACGCTCCGAGGTACGGCCTATGCGGCCACCGGAGTGGCGGCGATGATCTCACCCTTCATCGTAGGCATGATTGCGGACCGATACTTTGCCACTCAAAAGGTTTATGGTTTCCTCCATCTTCTCGGCGGAGTGGCTTTGCTTTTGGCGGGGCAGGCTCAGGATTGGACCTCGTTTTATCCCTACCTGCTCTTTCACCTGATTTGTTATATGCCCACCTTGGCCCTCTCGAATTCCCTTTGCTTTCAGAACATGGAGGATCCGCAAAGGCAATTTCCTCCGATTCGAACCTTGGGAACGATTGGCTGGATCGCATCCGGCATTCTGGTTGGAAGCAGTTTTTTCGATCAGGGCGCCTATCAACTGATTTGGCCGGCTTTCCTCGGTGGCGAGAATCCCCCGGCGGAATGGAGCTCCATTGCGGTCACCTCCCTGACTTTTGAAATCGGAGCCTACGTTTCATTCGCCTTGGGAGTCTATTCCTTCAGTCTTCCCAACACTCCGCCGAAGCTCAAAGGGCAAAAAGTCTCCATGGGAGACGTGCTCGGTTTACGGGCATTGGCCCTGATGAAGGATCTCTCCTTTTCCATCTTCATCGTCTGCTCCCTGTTGCTTTGCATTCCCTTGTCCTTTTACTTCCAGTCGGCCAACGGATTTCTCAAGGAAATGGGCGTGGCCAATTCGGAGGGGGTTTTGACTCTCGGACAGTTTTCGGAAATTTTCTTCCTGTTGTTGGTTCCCTGGTTTTTCCGCAGACTTGGGGTCAAGAGGATGCTCCTTATCGGTATGGCCTGTTGGGTCTTACGGTATGCTCTCTTTGCCCAAGCGGATGCCCAGACTCATGCGTTGCTTTACCTGGGCGTTCTGCTTCATGGAATCTGTTATGATTTCTTCTTTGTCACGGGACAGCTTTACGTCGACAAGGTCGCTCCGGATGAAGTCCGTTCCAGCGCCCAGGGTTTCATTGCCTTCGTTACCTTAGGCGTGGGCATGTTCATAGGTGGTATCCTGAACGGATGGTGGAATGGAATTCAATCCGCGGAGGGAGTGATGAATTGGCCAATGGTCTGGTACTTCCCGGCGGCTTTGGCCGGAGTCGTGATGCTTGTCTTCGCACTCACCTTCAGAGGAAAGGAAAGCTAATTCGACTCGTCCGAGAATCTCGTCGAGTCAGGTTTGTGCCTCGGAATCGGAATTAGGCGAGCGCCAGTTTGCCGCTGGATTCGATTTCCGACATCAGGGCTCGAACTTCCATCCTCAACTCATTGATCTTCGCTTTGGAGAGTTTGATTCTTTCCTGAGCGGCGGTTTGCAGTTCGTTGCAAATTTCTCTGAGTCTCTGGCTCGCATCTTCGAGGGAAGAAAGGGCTTGTTCCATGAGTTCATTGGCTGACTCGGCAATGGAATCCTGAAAAAGGGAAATTTGATCGTTCAGCTTGCGTTCGGTTTCCCTGGTTTCGGCCAAGAGGATTTTCTCACGGGGCACCCTTCTCAAATCATAAGCCAATCCGAACTTGGAAAGTGTCCAAATAATCCATTTCGACGGATCGAGTTGCCAAGGTTTCACACCATTGCGGTAGTCCCATTCGAATTCATGATGATAATTGTGATAGCCTTCTCCCATCGTGAAAATGGCGGCGACCCAACTGTC
>NZLE01000143.1 GCA_002692605.1 Opitutia bacterium | reverse complement strand
CCACCGAGCCCGGGATAAACCCTTAAAGTGTAGGCATTGCGGGAAAAGGTGGCGGTCACGGATTGGTTTTGGTCCATCAGTACGGTGGTGGAGAGGGCATTGCCGTCGGTCACTCCGCTACCCGTCCAACCAGTGAAAGTATGCCCTTCATCGGCAACCGCTTCGATGGATGCAAAGGAACCATGGCTGAAGTTTCCATCCCCGGACGCGCTTCCGCCCGAACCCGCAAACACGGACAGGGCATATGATTTTTGAAAGAAGGTTGCGGAAACTGAGCGAGCTTGTTCCATAAGTACGGTGGTGGATGAAACGAGCGGGTTGGTGACGCCATCTCCCGACCAGCCGTAGAAAAGGTATCCAACGTCGGGGGTGGCCTGTATGATTGGAAGAGAACCGTGGGAAAAGTTTCCATCCCCGGATACGGTTCCACCCACTCCCGCCAGCACCGACAAGGGATATGAATTCAGGGAAAAGGTTGCGCCGACGGTTTTGGTTTGATCCATGAGGACCGTGGTCGCAGCCGATGTGTTGTCGTCAATCCCCGAACCGCTCCATCCGCTGAAGGAATAGCCTAAGTCCGGAGTCGCTGATATGTTTGCGAGCGCTCCATGGGAAAAGTTTCCATCGCCGGATACGCTTCCACCGACTCCCGTTTGCACCGACAAGGAGTAGGAATTGAGGGAAAAGGTTGCGCTGACGGTCTTGGCTTGATCCATGAGGACCGTGGTCGCAGCCGACTTGTTGTCGTCAATCCCCGAACCGCTCCATCCACTGAAGGAATAGCCTATGTCCGGAGTCGCTGATATGTTTGCGAGCGCCCCATGGGAAAAGTTTCCGTCTCCGTTTGCGAAACCTCCGAAGCCGGCAAAAACCTGAAGGGAATATGCGTTTTCCGAAAAGGAGGGAGAAACGGAACGGTTTTGATCCATCAGCACGGTGGTGAGCGGAGCGTTCGAGTTGGTGACGCCTGACCCTGACCAGCCGGGGAAGAGGTATCCCTCTTCGGGGAGGGCTTCGATCGGAGCCAGAAATCCATGAGAAAAGATTCCTGATCCCGATGCCGAACCACCGACTACGTCGGACACTGTGAGGGTATGGGTAATTGGAGAGAAGGTCGCGGTTACGGTGCGGTTTTGATCCATCAGCACGGTCGTGCTGGGCGAGGAAGGTTCGCTTACGCCTTCTCCGCTCCAGGTCCTGAAGCGGTATCCCTGTTCGGGGGTTGCGGAAATCGCCTTTTGCGCACCATGTTCGAAAGTACCCGATCCGGAGACGGTTCCACCGGTTCCACCATTGACTTCCAGAGCATAAGATGGCTTTGCGATGGGGGCAGCCGCTTGAGTGGCCCAACCCGATCCGCCTGCGAGTTGCTCCGCAAGCTCGGTGACAATGGAGGAATGAGCCGGATCCTGAGCCAAATTGACGGTCTCGTTCGGATCCGTTTGGTAGTCGTACAATTCAATCATTTCGGGGGAGTCGAAAAGCTTTTGATCGCGGTCGGTGTAGTTGCCCTTGGAATCCTGATCGGAGGTCTTGGTTCTCCACCATTCGGTATAGCGGTATCGACGCGTCCGGATGGAATAACCGATTCCATTGCCAGGGTTTTGAATGGTCACGGTGTCACCCGCTGAGTTATTTTTCCAGATGCGTCTTTGGTATTGGCTGAAAACCCCCTTTTTCCAGGGCTGAGTCGGGTCTTGGATCAGAGGGAGCAAACTTGTTCCCTCAAGATGGAGTCCATTAGGTTGTTTGGGGTAGGGTAGAGAACAGAGATCCGCCAAGGTTGGGAAAACGTCAATCAAACCCACGGGCGTATCAAAGTTTCCCGTGTGAGCCATTCCCGGAACTCGGATAATCAGGGGAGTCCGGGTTGCATTTTCGAAATTCGAATGTTTGGCCCAGAAAGCTCCGTGGTCCGCCAAATGAAAACCGTGATCACCGAACAATACGACAATCGTGCTGTCAGACAGTCCAAGCCTGTCGAGTTCCTCAATGATCTTTCCGACCTGTTCATCCACATACGACACGCACGCCATGTAGGCGTGGGTCAATCTTCTTGCTTGGGCTGCGGTGGGAGGGTCATCAATGTCACTGTAGCCACTTTGTTCGCCCCCATAGGGAGCGGTAAACAAGTTGACGCCCGTGGGCATGCGTTTGGCGCCATCATAGCCGTTAAGATCAATGTCGGTGATCGGGTCGTACAAATCCCAGTATGGTTTGGGGGCGGTAAAAGGAAGGTGGGGTTTGTAAAACCCGACTCCAAGGAAGAATGGCTTCGAATTGTTTTCGTAATCCGCTTTGAACTGAGTGAGCTTGGAATTGGCCAATTCGGCAATGACTCCTGCCGAATAGTCCGAGTCTCCAACCGGTGTGACGCCGTCCCTGAGAAATTCTCCCTGATCGGTGGCGGGGAGAGGGGAGCTTTGGTTGTCTTCCATTGCCGCATGGATGGGTTGATGGTATTTGTGTGTGGAATTTCCTCTTTCCCATGAATCGAAGGACTTGTCTCCATCTTGCATGGCAAGAGTCGTACCGTGGAAGATCTTACCAATGCCATGACTGTTATAGCCATGCTCCTTAAAGTGTTGGGGAATGGTTACGACATCGGGTATTACGTCCCTCAAATGAGTTCTTAAATCCCAAACGCGGGTGCTGTCGGGACGAAGCCCGGTAAGGTAGGATGCCCGGGATGCCGTACAGATGGCCTGCTGGCAATGGGCATTCGTGAAGTTGAGTGAGCTTTCGCTAAGCAGATCCATCTTGGGCGTTTTGATGGTGGTGTTTCCGAAAGATCCGATCATCGGTTTCAGGTCATCGACGTTAATGAAAAGAACGTTATAGTTCGAAAGCGCCAACTTCCTGCTTCTCTGGACCGTGGCGCTGCTCGTGTCGGACCACTGGGATGGGCCATCGGGGTGTGTGGCCCGGATTCGGTAGTGCCAAGTTTCCCCTTTGTCCACGGCCAAGTCCGAGGCAATCACGGTGTTGGGGGCAAGGGTCACCAGAGAAGTCCAAAGGGAACTGCCGTTGGGACTTTTCTGAATCAGGAAGCCCGATTCGTTATCCGAATTGTCGTTCCATTGCAAATTGACCTGTTCGGTGCTCCTTGAGGAAGCAACCAACGAGCTCGGCGCAGTCGGAGGAGGAGGACGATCGAAGAATTCCCTTATTATGGTTTTGAGATTGTTGTCCAATCCGTGGCCGGCGCTTCCTTGGATATGCACCACTTGGTCGTTGAGATAGGAAAATTTTCGAATGCCTTCATGAAGAGTAACTCCGGAATCTTCGGAAAGCTGGGAACCCGCGTATCCTTGGCTAACGGCCATTGCGTAAGCGGAAAGTTGAGAGTGGATGAAATTGGACCCGAACTTTGGCCCGCCCGTGTAAGGAATTGAATTGTCATTGGTGTTGGTGATGGCGAGAATTCTGCGTCCGGTCAGGGGAACCTTTGCCGTGTCGTAGCCTTTGTTTTGGCCAAAAGCGCCTCCAGTGTTCTGTTCGTTGCTTGGGTAGTAAAAGAGTCCATTGCGATAATTCCCCTGGTGCATTTGCGAGACGATTGGGCAGAAAATATCGATTCCGGGATCGTCGATTTCTACGAAAGCCCGGTTGGTCATACCCGAACCGTTGGAGGTTCCGACCATTCGAATTTTCGTCGAATCAACGTTGGAGAAGGATTTGATTTGAGTGATCAATTCGCCGATGAATTCGATGTCCGGCAGGTCGGAGGGTTCGTCGGTGATGTTCCAGGAGTTTTGGTATCCGGTCGGTGCCACCAGAATATGGTTGTCCAAGGTGTTCCTGAACTGGTTGATGGAACCGTTTCCGTTTCCTCCTCTTCCATGAAGAAGGATCGCCACGGGAATTGGAGGCGAAAGGCCGGCGGGTACTTCTATGGCAACCGGATAAGTGTATCCGCCGGGTTGCGCGTTCGAAGTTTTGGTTATGCCGATCACCGTTGAATTGGTTAAGGCGGGGATTGGGGAGGCGGAGATTTGCAAATCATCTATTCTGAGCTGGGAAACGGTTGATCCCGTGGGCTCGAAGTCGGGCAGGTTCCACCTCAAGGTAACCGAAGTTTGACCTTCAATGGCTGAAAGGGCTGAAAGGTTCATGGACCATTCGTTATTCCAAGTGTCGCTGTTGGTAAGAGTAAGGTTAGCGCCGGGAACGTTGGCGAATCCATTTCCAATATCGTATTGGAAGGAAGAGAATGCATCGACCAGTTCGCCGTTACTACGGGTTTTGTTGTTTCTGAATTTGAAGCGGATCGAGAAATCTCTCAGGTTTGTGGCATTGAAGCTGATTTGAAAAGAGTTACCCGAGCAACCGTTCTGGGTGTTCCAGGCAATGGCTTTACCCGGTTGCCAAACCGAACCGTCGTAGGCTGTGTAGGCGGCTCCGTAATTGCCCAAATTCGACAAGCGACTGCCGGAAGCGGAAAAGATGGGAGAACCGTCCGGGAAATCGGATAGACTGACCGATTGAAAATAGGAATCTCCGGCTTGGTTCGATTGAAAGGACCAATAGGAAGCAAGGCCGAACAAAACGGACGGAGAGAAAAGGAAAACCCATATCATCAGAAAACCTGTGAGAGATCCTAGTAATTTGTGCATGGGCAGTGTCGATGAAAGGGGCCGACCGGCAGGAAGTTAAAGGTACCTAAAGGTATGCAAAAAGTACACAAGAAACCACTTTACGGCAGTTGGGCGGATTGATCCGCATCCTATTGAAGGTGGATCAATTCTCCGGATTGGTAACTGATGAAGCTCGGACCCTGACTGTGATCAGGTTGAAAATACAACCAGGATTGGAGAGATTCGGACCAGCATTGTGATTGACCCCAAACGGACAAGTCCGTCCAGAGCCATCCAAGGTTGGAGGACCAGAACCAGATACTTCCATTTTCGTGGATAAAGGGATAAATCCAATTAAGCTCGTGATGAAAGCACCAACCAGATTCGGTTTGAAGAAAATAGCCAAACCAAGCTCCGAACCAACCGCCTCCCAAATCTTCGGTTTCGTCAAGGGAAGAGAGTCGTTTGAGAACGAAAGTTGCAGTGAGATTCCGGTCCTCCGACATGAGTGCGGTGGTGGATGCGGAAGAAGCATCGCTCGCTCCCTCTCCATCCCACCCCAAAAAGGAATATCCGGAGTTTGGAATGGCTGAAATCGATGGGTTGCTTCCGTAGTCGAATTGTCCGGAACCGGTCACCGAACCGCCCTCGGTGGCATGGAGGTTTAGGGTATGGGTGTTGATTTCGAAGAGAGCGGATACGTTTCGATCTTCAGTCATATCAACGGTTGTGGACAGAGTTGTGGGGTTATGGACTCCTTCCCCCGTCCATCGGACAAAAGAATATCCCTGATGAGGAATGGCGAAAATATTG
>NZLE01000142.1 GCA_002692605.1 Opitutia bacterium | reverse complement strand
TTCTTCGACCCGACTGCTTAGTGGGGGTGGGGGAGTTTGCTCGCAAAAAGGCGGAAACCGCCTTGGCCGGAATGGATATTGGGATTGGCCGTATTTTGCACCCCAGCCCAGCGAGTCCCGCGGCGAATCGCGGATGGGCCGATGCCGCGACCGAGCAAATGTTGGAACAGGGAATTTGGAAATAGAAAAAGCGGAACCTCACCAGGAGACTCCACTTGCTATTTTCTAAGTATTTTAAATATATTAATTTCCCTTATTCAAAGTTCTGAAAACCATGGACTTAAGATAAGGATATGCATCTGATTTCGAGGTTGTGTAAGGCGAAAAGTCCTCTAAGAAAAGAGAATGAATAAGCGAACCGTTCAAGAAAGCGCCGAGTTGCTGAATCAAAACCCATCGACTTCATTGATCGACGTGCGAACCCCCGCGGAGTTTGGATCGGTGCGGGCAAAGGGAGCGGTCAACCACGCCATGGAATCCCTTGACTTGAATGATTTCCCTTTTTCCAGGGACCAGGAACTCTTTCTTATCTGCCAATCCGGTGGCCGTTCGATGAAGGTTTGTCAAAAACTCGAGGACGCCGGGTTTGAAAAGGTGACGAACGTGGAAGGGGGAACCTCAGCCTGGCAGTCCGCCGGGTTGCCGGTGGTTGAGGGCAAAAGGAGAATGTCCCTAGAAAGGCAGGTTCGAATTGCCGCTGGTTCCCTGGTGGTGATCGGGGCAGCCATCGGACAGTTCGTTCACCCGGCGGGATTCGGGTTATCGGCTTTCATCGGAGCGGGTTTGGTATTTGCCGGGGTGACGGATACTTGTGGAATGGGGATGATGATCGCCAAAATGCCCTGGAACCGATCCTGAGTCTTTACCAAACCTCAACGGGGCCCTTGGGAACCGCGATGGCTTTTCTCTGCTTGGCTTGGTGCTCCTCCTCTTCCTGCATGAAGGAGGCAACCATGGGAGGAAGTTGATAGCGGGGGAGGAGTTCGCCCGAACCGTCGGTGAAGTCCTTTCGCCATTCGAGGTATTCGGAAAGAACCCGATCGAAGTCTTCCCGTGAACTAATCCGAACCACCGCGGTGTTGAAGGGTTTGACCGGTCCGAAGCGCTTGGAATACCAGGGAGCGACTTTTCGGAACTGCAGGGAGCCCCGCTTTTCTCCAAATACTTCCACCATAAGATCATAATGCCGGCGCATCACCCGAATTCTTTCCTCAAAGCTGGGTTCGGGTGGAAGGACTCCGGTTTGAAGATAGTCCTGCGTGTGCAAAAAGATCCAGGGATTGTAAAAGGCTCCGCGTCCTGCCGAAATTCCCTGACAGCCGGTTCGTTCAATCATCCGCTTGGCGGCTTGGGGCGTGGTTACGTCGCCGTTTCCTATGACCGGAATATTCGAAACCCCTTCCACGACCCTACGAATGCCTTCCAGATTGACCACTCCCTCGAAACCCTGAGCCCGGGTGCGACCATGGACGAAGATAGCGGAGACGCCGGCGTCCTCGAGGGCCCGGGCCAAATCCGGAGCGGTTAGGTTTTGATCATCCCATCCGAGTCGCATCTTGGCGGTGATCGGAACCTCGACCGCATCGACCATGCTTCGAATCAGTTCCTGGGTCTTGGGAAGCTCGTTCATCATGCTGGCCCCGCCTCCGGTTTTGGTGACCTTGGGCACGGGACAACCCATGTTGACGTCGATGGAATCGACTCCGCGCTCCTGCAGCAGAATGGAGGCATCCCTCATCTCTTCCTTGACCCCTCCGAAAAGTTGTACGGAAAGGGGACTGTCCTGAGCGTTGGTTTCAATCAGTTTGAGGGCTTTGGGATTTTGTTCGATGAGGGAGCGGGCATTGACCAGATCGGTGGTGCAGAGATCGACTCCTCCGATTTCACGGATGACCAGCCGGAAGGGCAGGTTGGTGTAGCCTGCCAAGGGGGAAAGGAACAGGTTGGATCGCAGGTTTAAGGGTCCCAAGGAAAACATCGTATACTAGTATGCTTCATTTCTCTTTCCTTTTCAATCCTGCAAAAAAACCTCCCAAGACCAATGGGTGGGTTCCATTAGGTGGAATTTGCAGAGGTCAGGAATAGGTATAAACTAACCAAGGATTTATATTCCCAATTGAAGCGATCCGGGACATTTTATAGTTGTGAATTCAGCCAAACTCATAGAGCTTTAAGGAACCGTTCGCCGGTGAGCTCACTCCATGGAAATGAAAAGTAAGGATATGCCCGAATCTTGGGGGTTTTTCCCTTTGGCGACGAAGGGACTTTTTCTTCTTTGCCTTACGCACCTCCTTGGCGCCTTCGATCTTGGAGCCTTCGACAAGCAGGGGTACGAAACTCTCCTGCAAAAGCACTGTATCGAATGCCACGGTCTCAATGGAAAGGTGAAAGGTAAGGTCGATTTGCTGCCCTATGCCCAGGGGGGTGACATCCGCAAGGATGAAGAGCTTCTTCAGATGGTTATGGAGGTGATTGATTTCGGAGAAATGCCACCGGAGGAAAAGGACCCGATTCCCGAGCCGGAAAGGGAGCAACTGGTCCTGGACCTGAAGCAACTTCTCAGGGAGGCCGTCCAGGAGGCTGCGGAAACTCCGCGCGCTCCGATCCGCCGAATGACCCGCTTGCAGTACGCCAATGCGGTGGAGGATTTGCTGGAATTGAAAGTGGTCCTGTACCCTCTTCCCGAGCGGATGATGCGGGACCGCTCAGGATACTTTAAACCGGAAACCGGGAGGATGCCGGACAAGATGACGGTGAGCAGTCGTCCCCTGGGTAAATCCGGTTTGATCGAACCGAGAATGGATGGCTTGGCTCCTTTCCCTCAGGATTTGCGGGCGGAGCATGGTTATGACACCCAGGGGGATCATTTGTCTCTCTCTCCTCTGCTGATGGAGGACTTTTTCCGCTTGGGCCGGAGCATTGTGCAGAGCCCGTCCTTCACTCCCAAAAACGTCGGAACCTGGGGCGAGTATTTTGCGGATCTTCCTGCGAATGGGGACGCTAAGATCGAAGTCCGAAAGAGATTGAGTGATTTGCTGACTCATGCCTTCAGGCGTCCGGTGGATGATGCCACTCTGGGGAAATACCTGGCCTACGCCGAAGGCGCTTTGGATCGTGGCTCTTCGCTTGCGGAAGTGATGAAGGAAAGTCTTTCCGCGATTCTAGCTTCCCCGCGTTTTCTTTACCTTTACGATCTGGAAAGAGAGGAAGAAGCGGATTCCGTCCGCGCATTGAATTTTGATTTGGCTTCCCGCCTCTCCTTTTTCCTGTGGGGAAGCCTGCCGGATCGGGAGTTGTTGGATCTGGCGGATTCCGGTCAGTTGGTTGAAGGGGAAATTCTCTCCAGACAGGTCGAGCGGATGCTCAAGGACCGGAAATTAAAACGCTTTTGCGATTCGTTTCCCACCCAATGGTTGCAACTGGACCGCATCATTTCCGCGGTCCCGGACGAAAAGAAGTACAAGGATTTCTATTACGCTGCGCCGCTTTATCGGACCACCATGGATATGATGATGGAACCGCTTTTGCTCTTTGAAACGGTTTTGATTGAAGACCGGTCTGTGCTCGAACTGATCGATTCAAATTATACCTTTCGATCTCCACGACTGCGCAAATGGTATGGGGAGGATCCCAAGGGAAAGCTGGGAGGCCCCGTCTCAATCCCTTTTGCAAGGCAGTTCGTGGAGGATCGTCGACATGGCGGCGTGATCACCAATGGAGCGGTGATGACCATGACTTCAGGCCCCCTGGAAACCAAGCCCATAACCCGCGGCGCTTGGATTGCCGGAGTGATCTTCAATTCACCGCCCCCTCCGCCTCCGGCTGAGGTGCCTCCCTTACCCGAGGAGAAGGAATTCGATGAGAATCTGACCTTGAGGGAGCGTTTTTCGGAACACCGGGAGCGTGCGGATTGCGCCGGTTGTCACGAAAAATTGGATCCCCTTGGATTCGCATTGGAAAACTTCGATCCGGTGGGTCGGTGGCGTGAAAAATACCATAATGGTCGTAAAGTGGACTCAAGTGGGACTCTTTTCCGGACCCACGAATTTTCCAATATTATCGAATTCAAGGAAGCGATCCTTAAGGAAAAGGACCGCTTCATCCGCTCCCTGGCCGGACACCTGCTGGCTTTTGCCTTGGGTCGGGAGCTTGCCCCTTCGGATTCACTGGCTTTGGATCAGATTGTTGAAACCGTCACTGAGGAGGATTTTCGTATGAAGGCTCTGATTCATGCGGTGATTCAATCCAGGCCCTTTCGCGGTACCTCCGCAAAACTTGCCTTGCGCCAAGCCCACTAATCAAGAAAATAGAGATAGGATGAAAACACTGGGACGACGAAACTTTTTGAGAGGCATGGGGAGCTCCATGCTTGCCTTGCCTTGGATGGAGAGCCTGGCCCGGGGCGCGTCGGGAATGGTTTCCCCTCAGCGGGCGGCCTTTTACTATGTGCCGATCGGGGTTGTTCGTCAGACCTTTTTCCCCGGTGAGGACAATGGAGTGGTTCCCAAGTTCAACAACGAAAACTTCGATGCCGAACAAACTCAGTCGGCCATTCCGATTGGAATTCATCCTCTCGAACTGACCCAGACCATGAAGCCTTTGCATCGGGTGAAGGACAAGGTCACTCTGATTACGGGAATGGATCGGACCTTTCAGCCCGGGACCGACGTGCACGCCCAGTGCGCGTCCTGTTTCCTCTCCAGCGCCAGTCCCTTCAGCCTGAAGCACACCCCGTATCCGCAGGCTCGGACTCTTGACCATGTGATAGCGGACAAAATTGGGACGCAGACACCCTTCAAGACACTGGAGTTCAGTTGCAACAGCCATAAGGACAACAAGGAGTCCATTCAATTCGACAACGTTTCCTGGTACGGAACCGAGCACGTCGCTCCATCGATGCGGGATCCCTTGCTTGCTTATCGCAGGTTGTTCAAGTCGGACGAAAGTAGCGCCTACCGCAACATCACCGACTTGGTGCTTGAGGATGCCCGTTCCCTCAAGAATGATTTGGGTTATTCCGATCAACAGAAATTCGGAGAGTACTTCGAATCGATCCGGGCGATCGAGTTGCAGGTTTCCCGGCTCGATGGAATGAAGCGGGAGCTCAGTAAGGTCGATCTGGACATTCCCATGGAGGGGAAAATGCCACGTGGAGAATACATCCGCCTGATGGGCGATCTCATGGTGGCCGCCCTGCAGAGCGGACTGACCAACGTTGCCACTTTCATGGTGGGACCGGAGCGATGGGACACCCCATACCTGTTCGAGAGTCTGTTTGACAAACCCAAGAGTCACCACCAAATGTCGCACAACCAGGGGAGATTCATTGAAGACCTCATCAAGGTGGATCACTTTTATATGGAGCAATTCGCTTACCTGGTGGAGAAAATGGACCGGATCGAAGAGGCCAACGGCAAATCTCTACTCGATAACATCCTCTTCACCTACGGCTCCGGTTTGGGGGATGGGGCCACCCACCAGTACAGCGCCTTGCCCATAATCGTGGCGGGATCCGGTGGTGGAAAGTTCATCACCGGCAAACACCTGAACGTTTCGAGCAAGTCCGGTCTGGTCAAAAAAGTCAATGGGACCTACAAGACTTCCGAAGGAGGGGTTCCCCTGGCTGATCTTTGGCTGACCCAGGCCCGGGCGATGGGTGTGGAACTCGATCGTTTCGCCGACAGCACCGGTGTCTTGCCTTTCCTGATGTCCTAATTGCAACTTCTTTCCCCAAGGTAGGCTCGATCCAATCGCCTCCCGCTCACTGCCCATTCCTTACCCTTCATGAATCCAGCTTACCCTATTCTCAATGCAGCCTTTCTCGGAGCCGCATCGGTTCTTTTCTTCGGATGCGATCTTTCCCACCGTTCCACCACCGTCGAGGAATCCACCGAATTGCCTTCGCAATCCGAGACATCCTCCAAGAGTCGACCAAACGTCATCTTTATCTTTTCCGACGATCATTCCTACGAGGCGGTTTCCGCCTACGGCGGGAGACTGAGTCAGGTCGCGCCCACACCCAACCTCGACCGGATTGCTCAGGAAGGCATCCGTTTCGACAACTGCTTCGTGACCAATGCCCTCTGTGGTCCGAGCCGGGCCGTCATCCAGACGGGGAAGCATTCCCACCTCAATGGTTTCATGGAGAACGAACACCGGTTCGATGGGAGTCAGCAGACCTTTCCCAAACTTCTGCAAAAAGGGGGGTACCAGACGGCGGTGATTGGAAAATGGCATTTGGGGACTGATCCGCAGGGCTATGATTTTTGGAAAGTTCTCCCTGGGCAAGGAACCTACTATGCGCCTGACTTCCGAACTCCCGACGGGTTGGTTGAGGGAACGCCCGGAGAATACGTAACGGAAGCGGTGGTGACTCAATCAATCGAGTGGTTGGAGAAGGAAAGGGATCAAAGCAAGCCGTTCATGCTGATGGTTCAACACAAAGCCCCCCACCGCTTTTGGTTGCCACCGGTCCATTTGCTCGATGAGTACGTGTCCAAGGATTATCCCGAACCGGAGAACCTGTTCGACGACTACGGCGGGCGAGGCACCCCGGCCCAAACCCAGGACATGACCTTGCGGGTGACCATGGATTTGGCCTTGGACAACAAAATGGTTCCTTTTCGGCAGGACCGGATGAACGAAGCCCAGAAAAGGAAATGGAACGAGGTTTATGACGGGATTCGAGCGGACGTTTTGAAGGAACGCCCGCAGGGAGATGATCTGGTGCGATGGAAATACCAAAGATACATGGCCGACTACCTCGCCTGCATCAAGTCTTTGGACGAGTCGGTGGGTACCATGCTTGAGTATCTCGATGAATCCGGTTTGGCCGAGAACACGGTGGTGATCTACGCTTCCGACCAGGGATTCTTTTTGGGGGAACACGGATGGTTCGACAAGCGCTTCATGTACGAGGAGTCCCTGCGTACGCCCTTGCTGGTCCGTTGGCCGGGCGTTGCCAAAGCGGGATCGGTGAACAAGCGGATGGTGTCCAATCTGGATTTCGCCCAGACCTTTCTTGATCTGGCGGGTCTCGAGCAACCCTCCGATATGCAGGGCAAGAGTCTCAAGCCCCTTTTCGAAGGAGAGGAACCTTCTGACTGGAGGGAGTCCGTTTACTATCATTATTACTGTTTTCCCGAGTATCATGCGGTGCGTCGGCACGACGGGGCGCGAAACAGTCGCTACAAACTGATGCACTTTTACGACCTGGACGAATGGGAACTCTATGACCTTGAGAAGGATCCCGGGGAAATGCAATCGGTTCATGCGGATCCCGCTTACGCCGAGGCCCTCACTCATATGAAGGGCGAACTGACCAAGCTGCGCAAGCAATACGAAGTGCCTGCTCCGCCGGCTCTTCGCGAAGGGGAGACTCTCTTCCCGCCCTGGCGCGAATTCGGCACCTTTGAGATCGGCTTGCCGGATGAGGGTTGGACCTCGCTGTTTGACGGAAAATCCCTGGATGGTTGGCGCCGGCCTTTCGCATCCAAGTCCGGAGATCCCGTCTCCCAAGTGTCCGAGCCAACGGGAATCGAGGTGGTGAACGGGGAAATTCATCTCTCCCCCTCGCCTCAAGTCTTTTATCTTCACACCCTGGATTTTTCGGATTTCATCCTCGAGCTGGAGGCATTCATGCCGGGTAAGGACTTCGATTCGGGTATCGGTTTCCGTTGCGTATTGCCCAAGGGCAAGCAACTTCCAGACGGATACCAAAGCGAAATTTCGGATGTCCGAAGCGGTGGGATTTATGACATTGGAGTGGGCTGGATGAACCCCATCGACGAGGAGACGAAAATCAACGAATTCGTAGATCGAACGGGTACTTTCTTCAAGCCCATGGCCTGGAATCAGATTCGGGTGGCTTGCGAGGGTTCGCGGATTCGCACCTGGATAAACGGTCAGTTATGCAGTGACTTCGAGGATGACAAGCACAAGCATGGAACCATTGGCTTGCAGCATCACGCCAAGGAAGGGGTATACCGCTTCCGGAATCTACGCATCCGAGAGATTTAAGACTCCAAATCCTTCAACTTTCGGTCGGTGACGAAGGTGCCGAAGGGAATGAGGGTGGCGAGGAAGAGGTAAAGGCCGAAGCCCATTTTCCACTTGAATTTTCTGAGACAGGGAACGAGGAGGGCGCAATAGGCGAGAAAGAGAACCCCATGCGCCATTCCCACGATCTTGACCGCCAAAGGCAGTCCGAAGGCATATTTCAGAGGCATCGCCACACCAAGCAAAAGGAGGTAGGAGACTCCCTCGACGTTTCCCAGGATGCGTAAGGTTCGAATCATGCTTTTCTGCCTGTTTTGCGGAAGTCGAGGAGAATGGCAAGGCTACATCTTCGTTTTCCTAGGAAGAGCTTCTGGAGTTCGCTCTTCTTTTGAGTTGCAAGCGTGCTTGGAGGTAGCCGGCCAAGGCTAGGGAGCAGGCAAGTCCGAACCAGACGGCTTGACGAAGTTCGTCGAGCAATTCTTCGGACAGTCCGTCCAGGCGTTCGTATTCGGTGAGCAGATGAATGGGCAGAAGAGACAGGGGGCAGAGGCACAGTATCTTGAGAACCGAGCCGATGAATTCCTCCTGCCATCCGACGGTGATGACCAGAGTGGCGAGAAAGGGAGTTACCCAAAGCAGACCGACGAATCCCCAAAAGCCAAGATTGAACCAGAGTTCCCGGCTTGCCTGCAAGTACAGGCAGGTTGCCAGAAGAGCCAATCCGGGAATCAGCAGAATCTCGCTGAGGGATGGGTGGGATTGCCAAAATTCCGATCGCGCCGACAAGCTTAGGAGAAAGGCATGCACGCTTAAGGTCAGAAGGCCTAGAATGATCACAAATCCAAGCCCCGAGCTTTCGTCGGCGGAGTGAGGAACCCGGGGAAGGCCCAGTTTTTCGGCCCGTTGGATGCCTTTGTTGAAGAGATGGAGGTTGGGACAGCAGACGTTGACCAAGGAGAGAATGGCGAGGGTCGAAAGTCCGAGAAAGACGGTTTGTACGATGACCAATCCGAGGGTGGCGTCTGACTGCAGGATGCTCAGGTTCTTGCTGGAAAACGCTTCTCCCAAAAGACCGCTGGCGCTGCCATCGGAAAAGAAAGGCCAGAGGCATCCGAGGAGGAGAAATTGGAAGGTTGCGAAAAGCGCCAGAGCGGAAGGTTTGGAAAAGGCGGGGAGGGCTTGGTTTCTCCATTTTCGATGAGCGGTGACCAGCAGGGTCAGAAGGATCAGTCCCTGCATCAGAAAAGTGAAGACGGTCGGAGATAGGGTGGAAGTGAAAAAGGGAATTTCCGACCAAAAATCCGCGGCCTTGGCTTCGAATCTTCCCAATTCGGATTCTCCGACGGGCAATAGGGCAGGCAGCATTTTCCCGAAATAAGTCGGTAAGATGGTGAGGAAGGACAGAAAGGAAATCCCCGCCTGTCCAAGAGCCGGAAGAAAGACGTAAAGTCCCAGCACCGCAATTCGCGAGACCCACGAGGCCGCCCTCGGTTTGGGCACCACCAATCCGATGACGTGAGCCGTCAGGTGGTAGAAAAGAACGGTTGAGAAAAAGACGGCATAGAGTTGCAACACCCCAAACCAGGGAAGTTGGCCAACGATGATGCAATGCAGGAGAAAGGGCAGGGTGATCAGAAACATGAAGTACTCCCGCGCCGGAAGACCAAAGAGGTAGCCGGTGATCTTGAAGAGCGGATTCATCGGCGTCATTCGTTGGTAATCAAGGAGACCGGACTCCTTTTCCTCCGCAGTCACCGAGGCCACCCGTCCGGTTCCCAGGAACATCAGGAGAAAGCCTTGAAAGATCAGTAGGCTGGTGAAGGCTGCCCGGGCTCCATTGGCCGGGATTCCTTCGACCAATTCGTAGCCTTGGCTATGGGGGTCGTAAGTTCTTTGGTCGCTTGCTCCATACAGGTAGAGCGACAGATAAATCGTTGAGCATAGAATCAGGGAAAAGAGACCGGATGCGATCAGGTGCTTGGTTCGCAGGCGCTCTCGAATTCCTCTTCGGATCAAGGGGTTCATCGGTTTGCATCCTCCGAAGAATCTTCGGATTCGATCTCGAGGAACAAGTCCTCCACCTTGGACTGTTTGAGATGAAACTCACAGACCTTCGCTCCGGCTCCGGTCAGGGTGGTCAGTAGGGAGGCGGCCTCCGAACGGTCTCCCGAATGAGTGATTTCGAAGATCCGTTCGTCCCTGGAATCGACTTTGGAAACGGAGGAACTTTCCCGGAGGAGATTTTGAAGATTGGGGAACGATTCGACCAATTCAATACGGATGACCCTGGAGGCGGCGGCCGAGGCGGAGACTTCCTCGAGGGAACCGGAAAGGGCCATGTTGCCTTTCCTCATGATTCCAATGGCATCACACAAGTCCTCCAACTCGCTTAGGACATGAGAGGAAACCAGCACGGTCTTCCCTGAAGATGCGAGTCGCCGGAGCAGATTCCGTAGATCGATGCGGGCCTTCGGATCCAGGTTGGCGGCCGGTTCGTCCAAGAGCAGTACGGACGGTTCGTGCACCAGAGTCTTGGCGAGGAGAGCCCTTTGTTTCATTCCCCGGGAAAGGGTTTTGCACAAAGCCCTCCGCTTATCCATAAGATCGGTGAGACGGAGGCACTCCTCCACTTTCTTGGCTCTCGCATTCCGGTCGAGACCGTAGGCATGGGCAAAGAGATCGCAAAATTCCTCGATCCTCAAATCATCGTAGACTGGTGGGAAGTCAGGCATGTATCCGATGATCCTGCGGGCTTCCTCGGGTTGGTGAAGCACGGGAATCCCATCGACGAGGATTTCTCCGTAGGTTGGCTCGATGAGGGTGGCAATTGCCTTGATGGTGGTGGTTTTGCCGGCGCCGTTGGGTCCGATCAATCCGTACACCGAGCCTTTACCCACCTCGAAGCACAGGGAGTCCACGGCAACGTGGTCACCGTAGTGAATCTTCAAATCCTGGCATTTAATCATGGGGAGGGCGCTGTGAGCGGAGTAATCCATTCCGCACGAAATCGATCAAAGGGTCAACTTTTCCTTGCCTAATGCCAAAGAAAGAGGACATTCGTAATGTACCCCACATCCCCTTATTCATCATGAAGTTCCTAACCCTGTTTTCTTTCGCCACTCTATCTTTCTTATCCGCTGACTCCGGCCGAAGCCTCTTTGACGGCAAAAGCCTCAACGGATGGGACGGCAACCCCGATCACTGGCGGGTCGAAAACGGTGCGATTCTCGGAGAAAACACCAAGGAAAATCCAACCAAGGGAAACACCTTCCTCATTTGGAAAGACGGAACCCTCAAGGACTTTGACCTGACCCTGGAATACAAGATCGAAGGCGGGAACAGCGGCATTCAATACCGCAGTTTTCTCAAACCCGGCAAGCAAGACGGTTGGAGGATCGGTGGGTATCAGGCCGATTTCGAATCCGGAGACCGTTTTTCGGGAATTTGCTACGGCGAGGCCTTTCGGGGCATTCTTTCGATGCGCGGAGACAAGACCACCCTGACCTTGAACGAAAAGGGAAAATTGCAAAAGAAAGCTGAGAAATTCGGGGATGCGGCTGAAATCGGAAAAGCGGTGAAAAAGGGAGAGTGGAACAAGTACCGCATTACCGCCAAAGGCTTTCATTTCACTCAGTACATCAACGGAGTCAAAACCACGGAACTGATTGACAATGACGAAAAGACCCGTCGGTCCGAAGGCTTGCTTGCCTTTCAGCTTCATGCCGGTCCTCCCATGAAGGTCTACTTTCGAAACGTCGTTCTGAAGTAAGTTCTCGCGAACCCAAGAGTGGGAGAGACCCCCATCCCATGAGAATCGATCTGAGAAGCGACACCGTGACCCGGCCCTGCCCGGGGATGCGGGAAGCGATGCGCGCCGCGGAGGTGGGCGACGACGTCAATGGGGATGACCCCACGGTTCTTCGTCTGCAGGAACGGGTCGCCGCACTGCTGGGAATGGAAGCGGGTCTCTTCGTGCCGAGCGGTACGATGTCCAATGCGGTTGCGGTGCGAACGCACACCCAACCGGGGGATGAGATCATTGCCGAGGAAAGCAGTCACCTTTACCTGTACGAAGGAGGGGGCTACGCCGCCCTGTCAGGTTGTTCCATTGCCCTGGTTCCCGGAACCCTTGGGATTTTGGAACCCGAGGAGGTTAAAAAGCGCATTCGCAAATCAGCGGGGAGCCGAAGCCATTATCCCAATGCCAGTCTGGTCTGCCTGGAGAACACTTCCAACCGGGGAGGGGGAACCTGTTATCCCCTTGAGATCCTCGAAGAAATTTGCGGGCTTTCCAAGGAAGCGGATTGTCGCTTGCATCTGGACGGAGCCCGTTTGTTCAATGCGGTCAGCGCCTCAGAAGAATCCGCCGCCCGCTTGGTCAAAGGGTTCGATTCGGTCTCGGTCTGCCTATCCAAGGGGCTGGGAGCTCCGGTCGGAAGCGTTTTGGTGGGATCGCAGTCCTTCATCGAACGGGCCCACCGCTGGCGCAAGCTCTTTGGAGGAGGCATGCGCCAATCCGGAATCCTGGCGGCCGCGGGGTTGTATGCCTTGGATCACAACCTCGCTCGCCTCCGGGAAGACCACCGGCGGGCCCGTCGTCTGGCTCAGGGATTGGCGGAAATCCCCGGTCTTTCGGTGGATCACGAGGCGGTCCAGACCAACATGGTCTACCTGCGGACGGAAGCTCCCGCAAAGCAGTGGGTGGACCGCCTTGCGGAGCCAGGAGTGGCTTGCTTTGCCTTGGGCGACCGGCTGATCCGCCTGGTCACCCATTTGCAGATTGACGACGAGCAGATAGAAGAGAGTCTCATGGTTTTTCGAAAAATTTCCTCCACCTTCGGTGAGTAAGATCGTTCTTGCCGGCGGATCGGGCTTTCTTGGTCAGACTCTCTCTCATCACTTGGAGGAGAGCGGCAAGGAGGTGGTGATCCTTGGACGTTCCGGACAATCGGCGGCGAGAGGAATCTCAGGGAGGTTCGTGGAGTGGGATGCGAAATCCCTCGGCTCCTGGCAGGAGGAGTTGGAGGAGGCTGAAGCCCTGTTCAACCTTTGCGGTCGCTCGGTCGATTGCCGCTACGACGAACGGAATAAGCGATTGATCCTGAACTCCCGAGTGGATTCGACCCGAATTTTGGGAGAAGCGGTGCAAGCCTGTTCCCGTCCTCCGAAAGTCTGGTTGAACGCCAGCACCGCAACCCTTTACCAGGACCGGCGGGGAGATTTGCCCCCGCATGACGAGAACAGCGTGGCAAATGCCGTGGGCTTTTCGGAGGAAGTGGGCAGGGCCTGGGAAGAGGCGTTTTTCGCTTCCGCAAGGGAGGGAGTCCGTCAGGTGGCGATGCGGATCAGCATCGTCTTGGGGAACGGAGGCGGAGCGTTCCCGGTGATGCGCAGGTTGACCCGTCTGGGTTTGGGCGGGGCTCAGGGTCCGGGAAGCCAATGGATGAGCTGGTTGCACATTGAGGACTGGGTGGGCATCGCCCGGTTCCTTATGGAAACGGAGAGTGTTGAGGGTCCCGTCAACTTGGCGGCGCCGAATCCGGTGACGAATTCCAGCTTCATGCGGGCCATGAGAAAGCGGTTTGCCCCCTTCGGATTGGGGTTGCCCGCCCCAACGCCGCTGATCCATCTGGGAGCGGTCTTCTTGCGAACCGAACCCGAGCTTGTGCTGAAGAGCCGCAAGGTGCGCTCCAAAGTCCTCGATGAGCAAGGCTATTCTTTCTTCGCCCCAACCCTTGAGGTTTCTCTTGGTAGATTAGAGAAAATGGGGTGATTTACTCAAAGCATGGCTTCATGCCTTGCTTACAATCTTTTTGAAATTAGAATGCTAAATAGCACAAAGCCATTGACTTAGTCCTTTGGGAGAACTAACAGATTATCAGGGTTTGGGGAAGTGGTTTTACGAAATTTCATAAAGATTAGCCTTGTGTTCGGCGCGTGGGTTCATGCGGTTGATTATGAGGCGGATGTAGTGATTTACGGCGGAACTTCGGCGGCGATCACCGCGGCCGTACAGGTCAAGAAAATGGGAAAAAAGCCAATAGTGGTTTCTCCCGATCAACACCTGGGAGGTCTGTCAAGCAGTGGTTTGGGATGGACTGACAGCGGGAAAAAGGAAGCGATCGGTGGTTTGGCGCGAGAGTTCTATCACCGGGTCTGGAGGCATTACCAAAGCGTTGATTCCTGGACCTGGCAAAAGATGGAGGAATATGGAAACCGGGGGCAGGGAGCGCCGGCTATCGATGGGGAGCGCCGGACGATGTGGATCTTCGAGCCCAAGGTTGCCGAAGGCATCTTCGAGTCTTGGATCGTGGAACATGACCTGGAGGTTATCAGAGGCGAGTTTCTGGATCGGGATAAGGGTGTGGAGATGAATGGAACTGAGATCTTGTCCATTTCGACGCTTTCCGGAAACAAGTTTTCGGGAAAGGCGTTCCTTGATTGCACCTACGAGGGTGATTTGATGGCCGCATCCGGCGTTTCCTACTTCGTCGGACGGGAACCCAATTCCCAATACGGAGAGACTCTGAGCGGCGTGCAGACTCAAAACGCCCGTTCTCATCAATTCGAAGGCAAGGTCGATCCATTCGTCGTTGAGGGAGACCCTTCCAGTGGCTTGCTTGCCCGGATCAGCGACCAACCTCCCGGAGAGGAGGGTTCCGGGGACAGGAAGATGCAGGCGTACAATTTTCGCCTCTGCCTGACCCAAGTTGAGGCGAACCGCGTCCCTTTTCCCAAGCCGACGAATTATGATCCCATGCAATACGAATTGCTTTTGAGAACTCTGCTCATGGGTTCCAGACACGTCTTCGGGAAATTCGATCCGATCCCAAATGCCAAGACCGACACCAATAATCATGGCCCTTTCAGCACCGACAACATCGGCATGAATTACCAATATCCCGAGGCAACCTACGAGGAGCGGAAGGAAATCATCGAGGAACATGAGAGCTACCAAAAAGGATATTTTTATTTTCTATGCAACGATCCACGGGTTCCCGAGGACGTGAGAAGAAAAATGAGCCTTTGGGGTTTGGCTAAGGACGAATTTCAGGACAATGGGCATTGGCCTCACCAAATCTACGTCAGGGAAGCTCGTCGCATGATCGGAAAGGGGGTCACCACGGAGCTGCATTTGCGGGGTAAGAGCGAAACTCTTCATTCGATTGGCATGGGGTCCTACACCATGGATTCCCATAACGTGCAGCGCTACGTCAAGAAAGACAAAAGAGGGAGATCTTACGTGCTGAACGAAGGAGACGTGCAGGTCCGCCCTGCCGGTCCCTATCAGATTTCCTATGATTCGGTCGTGCCAAAGGCCGAAGAGTGCGAGAACCTGCTGGTTCCGGTTTGCGTGTCTTCCTCGCACATCGCATTCGGTTCTATTCGCATGGAACCGGTCTTCATGATTTTGGGACAATCGGCGGCTACGGCTGCGGTCATGGCGATCGAAGCCGAGCAAACCGTTCAGGCTCTGGACTATTCGAAACTTGCAAGTCGACTTACGGAAGATGGACAGGTGCTTGCATTG
>NZLE01000141.1 GCA_002692605.1 Opitutia bacterium | reverse complement strand
TTCCATCCCGCGCCAACTCCTTCAAGCGCTGGAGATTCTGTATTACCTTCAATTGATCATTGGACTCCTCGACGGTTTGACCAAGCCGATTCAATTCAATGGCCATGGCGCTTACTCGGTCGGTCTCCTGCTTTCTGGTATGAGAAATCCCCCGAATTGAAATCGGGTGGTCAAGCAAAGGACTTACTGCGGCCAGAGAGAGAAAGGTGTCCGAAATGGAGTTAAAGTCGAAAGCGCCTCCCTTGAGCCCACCCTTGTTTTCGGTTTTTACTCCATTTTCACTGAAATCCACTTTCATACCGATCTTTCTGAGCACTTCACCGTAGTCGGCGTCTCCTTGAAGCATCGAGTCGGATATTCCCTCGACTTCACATGTTCCCCCGATGCTAACTGGTAGTGTCATAAAATAACTCGCCGCGGTGGCGTCCGGTTCGACTGAATAGACGAGGGAATCTCCGCTATGATACCCCTTCGAGGTTATACTTACTTGGTTTTGCCTATATTCGTAGGAAAAGTCCAAATTCTCCGAAAAGCTCCTCATCATTCCGAGGGTGATATCCACAAAGGGTTCGGAAACCGTCCCCCTGGGATAGCGAACCTTGGTATATTCGGATACCATTGGGGCGATCATCAGGAGGGCGGAAAGCACTTGGCTGCTTTGGGACGCATCCACTTCGAAATCGCCTTGTGAAAGTCCCCTGGTCCGCATGGTGAAGGGAAAGCAACCTTCCTTACCGGCGAATTCGAATCGGCAACCCCCCTTTTCCAATGCTGTAAGCAACTCCTTCATTGGCCGAACTCTCATGGCATCCGAGCCATCCAAATGATAAGTTCCGTCTTTCTGCAAGGCCAACAAGGCGGTGAGAAATCTCGCCACCGTCCCTGCATTTCCAACCTCAATCCTTTGATTCTTTACTGGGAAGCGCCCTCCGCAACCCCTGACTGTAAGAGTGCTCGAGTCTTGCCCTGATTGAACCGAAACCCCCAACGAGATCAGAGCCTCCTTCATCAGAGAGACGTCTTCGCTCTCGAGCATTCCTTGCAGCTTGACCTCCGTTTCACAAAGAGCAGCCAAAATCAGGGCCCGATTGGAAATGCTCTTCGATCCAGGAACGTCAATACATCCGCCGCATTCGCTGGCGAAGGGGGTGACTTCCAAAACCTTCATTTTCCCGAACCCAGGCTCTTTCGCAAATGGGCCCCGTCCGCAAGAAATTTCTCGAGGTTTTCCCACTCGCCTTTCCGAAGAAATTCTTTCGCCTCCTCCAAGGACTTCGTCCAATGGTCCAGAGAATCACTCAATTTTGATTGGTTGGCTTTCATGATTTCCAGCCAAAGTCCCGCATCTCCCTGGGCAATCCGCGTAGTGTCACGCAAGCCCTGGCCCGAGGCTTCCATCCACTCCTTGGGGCGCTTGCTCAAGTATTGTCCGAGACTCGATGCAAGGAAATGAGGCAGATGACTGACGTTGGCAACGATTTCATCATGCCTGCAAGGAGATTCCACTTGGATCTTCATCCCCAAAAGCCCCCAAAACTCAGTCAACCGCTTTACTTTTTCGTCAGGACAATCCTCGTCCGGCGTCAATATGCAGGTTCGGCCCAGAAAGAGGTCCGCAGAGGCAAACTCCATTCCCGATTTTTCGGAACCGGCCATCGGGTGCGAACCGACAAAGGTTCCACTCTCCTCGGTCGAAGCCTCCCTTGCTTCCCTGCAAATGCTTTCCTTTACACTGCCCACGTCCGTGACCAAAACATCCTTCACGGTCCGTGGCATTATCTCTCCGACCATCTCCCGGATACTGTCCACCGGGGTGCAACACACGATCAAATCACTACCGAAAAGGATCTTTTGCAAATCTCGATCCGCAAAGTCACACCATGGCTTTGCCCTGCAACTTTCCAGCCTTTCCTCTTTTCTTCCCCAAACGACGATTCTTTCGCAGATTTTTCTCTCGCGAACCGCCATCGCCAGCGAGGCGCCGAGAAGCCCCGGGCCCAAAATCGCGACTTGTTCGAAAATTGGCATTGATACGGTTGGGTTGGATTTGGTTTTGATTTTGCGTATGTATTGAGCTATCCATTCATTCATGGAAAAGAGCCTCAAAGAGCAAGACCCAAACGATTCGGATTGGGGGAATCCACCTTCCCCCGATACTCCTCAAAATCGCAGGGAAGCTTTTCGCGTCCAATTGCTGATCGGGATCCTAGCGGTTTTGGGCATGGCTTTGCCCGGAGTGATGTTTTGGCTCTTTCGCGGATAGACGCCGAATAGGTTCTTTTCTTGTCCCAAAGCCTACCACAAGGCATACTACATAAATATGGCAATAGAGAAAAAATTTCAAAGGGGGTATTCACGGTTGGAACTAATCCTTTTGCTTTGCATTGCCCTGGTTGTCATTTTTCTTGCGATTCCCATTTACAATTCGTGGTACGGCGAAAGGCAACCGATTGCTTATCCCGACCCCGAGCAGAAGGAAGTGGATCCGTGGAATTCCGGAAATGAGGAAAACGCCACGGAGTCCGAGCCTTTGATCCTACCCACCGATTAGAGGGGGCATTTGGATGATCAACCCCCGCAAAGGCTTTCTCAGTCTGATCGGCGCGGTCGTCCTGCTCTTTGCAGGAATCTACCTGTCTTATAAGATCTACGCCCACTTGGCAGGTCCCGAGGGGGTGAGGAATCTTGAGCAAGCATGGGAGTCCTTTCGTGACCTTCTGGTGGGCAATGGACTTTGGTTATTCACTTCCATAGCGGTCTTGCCCGGACTGATCTTGCCAGTTGCTCCCTTGCTGACCCTAGCCGGGCTCTGGGGACAGGAGCACGGACCTTGGATATCCTCTCTCTATTGCACGGTCGCCTTGAGCCTCAACCTTTCCTGGACTTATTGGATTGCCCGTGGACCCGCTCGTGTCTTGATCCAAAAGTTTCTCAAACGCTTCAAGTACGAGCTTCCCACAAAGCCTCCGACGAATTTGATGCAATGGGCGCTCATCGTTCGGCTTACCCCAGGCGTGCCTTTCATTTTTTCCAATTACGGTTTAGGTTTGGTACGGATGCCCTTCCTGCCTTATCTGCTCATTTCCGTTCCCGTCTTAGGTGTCACCGGCTGCGGATACGTTTTGGCTTTCGCCGGAATTTTCGGAGGACAATGGAAATATCTTTGGACCGGTTTGTGCCTGATTGCGGTGATGTTTCTAGTCGGCCGAATACTCGTAAAAAACAAAAGTCATGCAAGTTGAGTTGTTCGAACGGCACGAGGAAGACACTCCGGTCTTGAGCATTTCCAAAATCACCCGTCTGGTGAGAAAATCCTTGGAGAAAAACTTTTCTCAGGTTTGGGTTCGGGGAGAAATTTCCAACCTCCTCGCTCATTCCAGCGGTCATCGATACTTTCTGCTCAAGGACTCGTCCGCTCAATTGAAAGCCGTCTTTTTTCAAAGGGATGCCCTCGGTTCGTCCTACTTACCCAAGGAGGGCGACGAGTGCTTGGCGTTCGGAGACGTGACCGTTTACGAACCGAGAGGAGAATATCAACTGCGTGTGAAGCACATCATGCAGGACGGATTGGGAAATCTCCGGCAGCAATTCGAATTACTTAAGGAAAAGCTTTTGCAGGAAGGGCTGTTTGAAGAGGAGCGGAAGAAGCCTTTGCCTGCCTTGCCCAGAAAAATAGCTGTCATCACCTCCTTGAAAGGAGCCGCCCTGCAGGATTTCATCAGTATTCTCAGGCGGAGAGGTTGGACCGGGGAAATCCTCGTTTTCGGTTCCATGGTTCAGGGACGAGAGGCACCCAAACAATTATTGCAGGCATTGGGGCAGGCTCAACGTCACCCTGGATTGGATCTCGTGGTCTTGGCCCGTGGAGGAGGATCCATCGAAGACCTCTGGGCCTTCAACGACGAGGGTTTGGTAAGGGCTCTTGGGAATTGCTCGCTTCCGACGATCTCCGCGATTGGGCACCAGACTGATTTCGTGCTGACCGATTTCATTGCTGATTTCAGGGCCGAAACCCCATCCGCGGCCGCCGAATGGATTAGCTCCGAATATCTTCGTTTGAGCAAGCAACTCCTCGATCTGACTCAACGCTTTCTTGATATTCCTAGGCAGGTCCTGGAAAGAAAATCCGACGAATTGAGTCTTTGGCAAGCCCGTTTGGCCGCTCACTCACCGAAATCCACGCTCCAAAGACAAGGCCAATTTCTGGATGACTTGGAAACGAGAATGAGAGCGACTCTCACCCACCGCATGGAAAGAACCCGCGACCGGCTGTCCTCCCTGCACAAAAGGCTCGAAGGATGCAGCCTGCAAACCGTTTTGGGGAAGGGTTTTGCCTACCTTCAGGATGAGCAGGGGACCATTCTTGACCGTTCGAAGTCGCTCAAAGCCGGTTCTCTGATTTCGGTCACGCTGAAGGATGGCAGTAAAAGGGTGAGAGTCGAAAAGGAAGGGAATGCGCCCTAGCGAAAACCTTTTTCCACAAATCTCCCCACCTGGACAAAACCAAGGGAATCATACAAGTTGCTCGGCCCCTCGAAATCGCTGAATAGGATGCAATTCCGAACCTTTCTCTCACCTGCCTTCGCAATCAAGCCCGATATCAAATCCGCTGCATGGCCTTGGCGTCGCATTTCCTTAGGGACGAAGACTTCGTTGATGACCAGACTGTTCGGAGTGGATCTTCCGAAACCTCCCATTCCGCAGGCAACGCCATCCTTTCGCAGCAGAAAAAGGTTCCCATCCGCCATCATCTCACGGGTAACCGCAAGGAGGGCATTGGCCTGAATCGGGGGAATGGATTCCCGGGCGAATTGCATCGTCCAGGCCTGAATTCTCGGCCAACTTCCGGGTCCGACGCTTTCCAGAGCAAGGGAAAGGGGGAAGGGGGGAAACCGGCGACATGAAATCGAATAGATCATAAATGACTTGCCTTCTCGCCCCGTCGATGCGACGGAACCGTTCCAAAGTTCGCAAAAACAGTCAACGGATTGTTCCGGTCCGGTCACTCCCTTGATTTTCAACTTCTTGGATTTTGCATAGGCAACCAACCGAAGCAAAGCGTGCCGCGGGCCCGATGAGAGCAAAAGGTAACCCGTTGGGGTGACCATGCCGCTTAGGACAATTCTTCCGTTAAGAAAGACGTTCCCAGCCCATCCGCTCACTCCCCTCTTCAGGACCAACCGTTTCACCTCCCAAAAGAGGTTGTTTTCGAATTCCCTCTTTAAGAGGAATTTTTGAGTTCTTCCAAAAAAGGACCGTAGATCTTGATAGCTTTGTACTTTTCCCTTTGCTTTCTTAGACATTTTTCTTGGAAGAAAGAAAGTGCTTCCGTATGAACGGACAATCAAGCAAGATATTTTCAATGCCTAGCAGCCTTTCACAAAACCGATACAACCAACGCGGGGTTTCATCCGACAAAAGCGAGGTCCACAAAGTGGTTGACCATATGGACCGGGGTCTGTTTCCCGGCGCCTTTTGTAAAGTGACGGAGGACCTGCTCACCAATCACCCCGAGTATTGCAATGTAATTCATTCGGATGGAGCGGGGACAAAGTCGGTCCTCGCTTACCTCTGGTATCGTGAAACCGGAGATCCCAGCGTCTTTCATGGGATTGCCCAAGACAGTATCGTGATGAATTTGGATGACTTGGCTTGCGTTGGGGTTTGGGACCGCGTGGTGCTTTCCAGCACAGTCAATCGTAATGCCAGAAATTTTCCCGGAGAAGCCCTGGCCGCATTGATTGAGGGAACCGAAGCGTTTCTGCAGACTTTGTCGGATCAGGGCATCAACGTAAAAAGTGGAGGAGGAGAAACTGCGGACGTCGGGGATCTCACGGGAACCGTAGCGGTCGATTCCTGCGCCGTCGCCGTCAGCCCGAGGGATCGAATTATTGACAATGCTCGAATTGGCCCTGGTTTGTCCATTGTGGGCTTGGCTTCCTTCGGGCAAGCCAGCTATGAAACCTTTGAAAACAGTGGTGTGGGCAGTAATGGTTTGACGAGCGCGAGGCATGAACTGCTTTGTTCTCATTACCGCGAGAACTACCCGGAAACCTTCGACCCTCAAACCGACCCTCAATATTTGTACTGCGGTCCCCATCGCATGGCGGACCCACTCCCCGAATCCCCGCTCTCCGTAGGCGAAGCTCTGCTCAGTCCGACCCGCACCTATCTTCCCGTGGTCAAGAAAATCATGGAGGAGTGGAAGGGGGAGGTTCTGGGCCTGGTCCATTGCTCGGGAGGTGGTCAGACCAAATGCATGCGATTTGGCGCTGGGGTTCATCATCTTAAGGACAACCTCTTCGCTCCCCCCCCGCTTTTTAGGGAAATTCAACGGGTATCGGGCACCACGGACGAAGAGATGCACCAAGTCTACAACATGGGTCACCGTCTGGAAGCCTATTGCAAGCCGCAGGTGGCGGAGGACTTGATTGGATTGGCCGGCCAATTCGGGATCGATGCTCGGATCATCGGGCGTACCGAATCATCCGAAAGAAAGGACGGAGCCAATCACCTGACCATCCGACTCCCAAACAAAACCCTTTCTTATGGCTGAGACCGTCATCTCCGCAGAAAGGGACAAGGACTCGGTTACCGAAGCCGGCGCCTTTCTCTCCGAGCGTTGGGGTAGGCTAGACCCCGCGGTTTGCCTGGTGTGCGGATCGGGTTGGGGAAAGGTGGTGGAAGACTTCGGTTCAGGTGAAAGCCTGTCTTATTCCGAAATTCCCGGAATGAGTCAGACCACGGTATCGGGCCATGCCGGCAACTTGCATCTGCGCGAACTCGGTAACAAGCAATTCCTCGTCTTCCAAGGAAGGAGGCATTTTTATGAAGGAGTGGGGTGGGGACCCATTCGATTTCCAATCCTACTCGCCAAGGAATTGGGTACGGAAACCTTGTTCCTGACCAATGCGGCGGGAGGACTGTCCCCCTCATTCAAAGTCGCGGATCTCATGGTTCTCAGGGATCACCTGAACTTCATGCCAGGGAATCCCCTTATCGGACCGGTACTTCATCCCGATTCTCCCCGGTTCCCCGACCAGTCCCAAGTCTATGACCCGGAGCTGAGAAGGCTTCTTTGCGAGGTGGGCGAAAAGCACGGGGTTCGGATTCACCAAGGGTCCTACCTCGCTCTGTCCGGGCCCGCTTTTGAAACGCCCGCCGAAATTTCCGCCTTCGCCAAATTGGGTGCGGATGCCGTTGGCATGTCCACGGTGCCCGAAGCGATGCTTGGCAATGCCCTTGGCATGAAAGTGGTGGGTTTGTCCTGCATCAGCAATCTCGCAGCTGGCATCAGTGAGGAACCCCTGAGTCACGATGACGTGGAAAAGGCTTCCGCCGAAGCCTTACCCAAGATGAAGCGGGTGGTTCGGGGGTTTCTTGAGGAACTCCTCGCCCAAGGGCTCGACTGAGCTCGCAAAGCTCTTTTCGCATTCGACTTCGTAGTGAAATTCCTAGAAGTTAAGTGTACATGAACCATCATGAACTGGAAGAGGGGGAAACCCTTGCCTTGGATTTCACCAAGCTTGGCAAAGTCGCATCCTGTGGGGAAGATTTGATTCCCGCCGTAGCTCAGGATGTCGATACCGGCGAAGTGCTGATTGTCGGTTATGCCAACGAGCTTGCCTTGAATACGGCTCGCTCCGAAAAAATGGCCACCTTTTGGAGCACCAGCAGGAACGAATTGTGGATCAAGGGAAAAACCTCCGGTGATTTTTTGGAAATCCAAGAAATTCGGGTGAACTGTGAGCAAAACTCGATCCTTTACCTCGTCCGACCAAAAGGCAGGGGGGCCTGTCACACCAAGGATTCAACGGGCAAAGCCCGCAGCGGATGCTATTACCGAGTTATGCGGGAAGATGGCAGCCTGAAAAAGTTGCTTCCCTGAAGAGCTGTTCAGCTTTCGGGAAGCGGGGACGGCGAGACGGATTGCGGTCCGGGAAGATCTTTTCCCTCCTTGGCCTCGGGGTCTTGGTTAATGTATGGTTGAACGCCATAACCTATCGATTTCTCCATGGGCTGAACGTCTTCGAGGAAAATTTTCGCCCTCAGGCGATCCCTTTGCTTGGTGAAAAACATCAGGCCACGTTGCTGGTTGGAAAAGGAAATGCTTTGGGTCAGGACCTTTTCGTACTTTCCGGCGGAGAGAAAATAGGCAGCCAATGGATAGAATTCGCTGACGGCTCCGATTTGCCCCTGGATCAAGGTTGATTTTCCGGAAGGCAAAGACGCTTTGGACTTACCAAAGGTAAAATAAACGGTTTCTCTCAATTGCGAATAGCACTTCAGGGCCCCGAAGGGCACCTCGGCGGATGAGAAAGGAAGCGCATGAACCTTGTATTTCGGTTCGTTGGCTTTGGTGTTTTTGAGAAAGAGCAAAAGGTACTGTCTGGTGGGCCCGTCACCCTCTGAACTGAAAGGGAACTCGGCCATTGGAACCCTTTCATTCGCTTCTTCGCTTTTCACGGTTCCGCCATCCTCCGAATTTGAGACTGGCAAGGAACTGTAGAGCTTTAAGTTTCCGTCACCATAATACGCAAACTTTTGAGAGGGTGCGCTGAATCCCACTTGCACGTCCCGAAAAGTCGCATTGAGGTCGTCTTGGTTTCCCCAGGGAGCGTAACTGAATCTTGCGCTCATAAATCTTTCCCAAAAAACCGCGGAGAAAACCGCAGTCGGTTTTTTCGGGTTTTGCTGACCGGTCAGGCAGGAGTTGCTCAATAAAGTGGCAACGACCATCAGGACCAGTGATTTCCAAGGATGCATCCGAGGTTGATAAGACTTTTCGGAGATCTTGCCAATCCTCGAATCAGACGTCCTGCTCTTTCAGCCAACGAAATTTTATGATCTTGAATTTTCGGCCAAAGCGCTGATTGATTCCCATGATGGATATGTCGTCGGTATCCGATTCCTCATTCGGATCACGAGCAAGAGGCAAATCGCTTTTCAAACCATCCCGAAAGCGATTTCCTTGCCCTTCGCCCACTCCGGGTAGATCGGGTTGCTGCACGTAGTCTCCATTCTCATTCAAATCCAACCAATGCTCATCCACGCTGGAATCATCATCCCAGTATCCGTTCAGGTTGCGGTCTTCAAAAGGTTCGTGAGGGCGACGATGGGGGGCGTCCAAATCCGATTTCACGTAATCGGGCGTCCGCTGAACCGTGAGTTCGATCCAAGATTTTGAGCTGTTCTTGAGAATCCTTTGGGTTGCAACGTCGCGTTCGCTCCAAGTCTCCCCCATAACCCGAATCACAAAGGTATCCGAGCGAGCGGAGGTGACCGGGGCAAGGGGGCTCAATACGTCGGATTGCATGAGCCATCCTGGCTTATTTGCGGCGGTCGCCAAGTTTTCAATGGCCATGATGCTATCCGGCGCCTCGCCATTGCCCAGGTTTCTCTTATTGGACTTGCTTTGAATCCTCCAGAAGATGGAGCTTTGGGTATTATCCCGGGCAATGTGAGCCATTGGCGGACGTGATTTGCTGCCTCGATCCGCCTTGGGATCAGCTCCGAATTCGATCTCTTCACGAACGTATTGCGAAGGGTTCCGGGGATCCTGGTACTCGGGTTTCAGATAACTGACCTTACGTTGAGTTCCTTGCTGGTCCCACTCATCCGGAACGGTTTCGTATCTCCAGTGAAAGGCGTGAATGCCAAAAACAGAACTCAAGTATGCGAATTGCTGACCCGTAGGATACAAGCCAAGTTGCGGTGTATTGAGATCAAAGCGTTGCTCGGGAATTTTGGGAATTTGCGGATTCTCTTCCCATTGTCCCTGGACAGAGTTTCCTCCAGGCTTACCGAAACCGCCCCGATTTATTTCCGCCTCTGCAATGGCAGCCTGGACGGCACCCCGCATTCCCAACATGGTTTCGCGGTTTTCACGGACCTCGCCGCTTGAGCCATCCATTGGCCAACCCCATTCGGTCATGTGCTTGCCCAGCACGTTTTCTCTTTTGGCCTGTACGCGACGATTGACGAAGTCGGCATAGGACAGGAAGGGTCCGCGAAGTTTGATTTGCTCGACCAAGCAGTGGGCAAGCAGAGAAATCTCATCCTTGGTCAGCACCCGCACCTCGTTCCAAATGTGCGTGCCTGAGTTAGTAGCATTTTCCACGTAGGACAGGGTTTGGGCGTCGCTCGGGAGGATCGAATACCTCGGAAATGCCGTATCCTCCTCATCGATCTGAAGAGCCCCTCCTCCGCTTTTGGGCAAAGCCTGACCGGCCAGGGCGGACAATTGGCTGAACCAAGCGTCCACCGAAGTCGAGTTGACGTTAAAGGCACCCTCAAGAAGAAGATCGGCGGCCAAAGTTTGGTATTTGAAAATCTCGTCCCTGCTTGGATTCAACTGCTCATCCAAATCCGCGTATCCGGTCACCTCCCAATCCTCCAAATCCTTGTCGTCGGTTCTCAAATAGGGAGTAAGCCTTGGATTGCGGTAAGGGCGGTGCCTTCTTCCCGGTTCGAATTCGTCCGGACTCTTTCTCGACCAATAATCCCGGTATTCGTTATCGTTTACGTCAGGGCTGCCAAGCCCGGAAAGAAAATAGCCGTCAAGAAGAGCCCGGTTGTTGAGATATGTGTGATCGAGAGTGACGTTCTCGTGTTCCTGCGAGACTTCACGGTCGCGGACGTTGACCTTATCGGTGCCTCTGAAATTATGCCGGCGCCTGAAGGTTTCCCAAGGTGAGTCCCTCCCTCCCATTACCCAGTTCTCGAAGGATTCGCCTCGGGAACCAAGAACCGGAGAGCGCCACAGCCTCTGGGATGCATCATTGTCACCGGGATTAAAGGCATCGATTGCAGGGTGAGGAACGATGTCAATCCCACGAACCAACCCGGTCACCTTGTAACGCCCGACCTGAGTGCTGGCATAGGAATTGCCAAGAGAATAGCTGGGACCATGGGAATAGTTGTTCAGGTTCGCGTGCCTGAATTGAATCATCGAAAGCAAGGGCATGCTTGGGACTTCGAAAAGCACTGCGCTCGAAGAATGCCTGATGGGGCCGTGCCTTTGCATCTCGTGGTGATAATGCCCGATGCTCGTTTCCGCATTTGCAGCCAAACTCGATGATTCGTTTATTCTTGGAACCATTGCTTCGAAAACGTTGGTTGGAAAACTGGGAGTCCGTCCCGTGCCATTGAAATCATTCAAGGTCAGTCCCGGTGTAACCTTACTGGGCAAATAATACAAATCCAAGTAATCGAACTGAGGTCTTCGCCGATTTATATCCGCATTTGGATATCCGGTTCCAGGGGCTCGAAAGGTGGCAACGTAATTTTCATCTTCGTTAGCGATCCGATAGACTTGAGCCTGCAAATCGGCATTACTGAGCACCCGATAAGCATTGAGTCCGGATTGACCGTACCCGTTCCCTTTGAATTGTTCCAAGGTCCAATTATCGCCAAATCCATCCTGAAAGGAATGCACCAAAGCTCTCAGGTTGAATTGCTCCAAAACCACGGACTTGGAATCACTCGGGAGTTGAAGACGGATTCTGAACCCATTGCCTTTCATCAGATCCGTTCCCATCTCAGTGCTTCTCGACAATTCATTGGAGTTTCCGCCAAAGGCGATCCATGGGTCCCCCAGATTGAAGTCAAACCTTCTACCCAATTTCCAGAGATATTTCTTCTGGTCGGGAGCTTTGGATATCTTCCTATCCTGAGTATCCTCGGGGTAATTGTAGGCGCTTGTCGATTCGTAAGGCGCCTCCGAATACATAGTGATTCCACGAGGTTCCAAAAATGCCGAGGAAAGACCGGATCGCCGGCTGGCCATATCGAATTTCTCACCCTCATCGCTCGGGTCCGTGCCCATCACGTCAGTGAGAGTGGTTCTCAAAATCAGAGGGTCGGAGGCCGAATGGTCGGTAAGGCAAACGAAGGGATCTTGATCAACGCCCTTTGCCAAGGATACCTCCAGATATTCCCTTGGCGTGGGCGTTCCAGGGACTTTGCCAAGCGGTGGCTGGAAATTCCAGATTTGTTTTCCGTTCACCGTAAAATGAGCTTTTTCCCCCGCTTCCAAAATTACGTTTTGCATGCTGAGCAAAAGATGCCTTTCTCTACGGGTATTTTCCACTCTACCGGAGACGTTTCTGCCATTGACTGCGCTTGAGAGGATCTTGTAGTTGTCCTGGTCCGGTCGTTCCGTTACCCAAATGAAGGGAATAGAATTGGTCCGGTCTTCCAGCCACGCGTCGTCATTGTTGATGCGTTCCGGACTGTGCATATTCGGCTCCGCCACATCATAATCGGGATCATAGGCGGGCCAATAATTGTAATTGGGTTCCTGTCTGCCGTTACCATTGAAACTTCGGTTCCTAATATGAGCGTAATCGAAGTAGTGAGAATAAAATTCGTTAAAGGAATAGGTTTTGGGCCATGGCGTTTCACCGGTCGCCTGTTGGGTCGATAAAAGGTGGGGAAAACGGGAAAAGGGACCAAGAGCCCCCAAGGCTCCAACCGCTCCAAAATAACCCGAGGGGACGTCAGGACGCCAATCCGGACCTGAAATTTGTCTGTTGCCGCCGCCGCCCCCAGCCCCTCCGCCTTCAGGTGAGTCGGGTCTTAGCGAATGACAGTTGTACATTTTCCATTTCCTCCAACGGTCAAAATCTCTGGGATCCACCGCTCGAAGAAAGGCATGGTGGAAGGGAATCTCAAGGAAAAGCTGATCCACGCTGATCTTCGCCGAATAGGGATTCCAAAGAGCGACGGAGGGATACATTGCCATGGCAAGCCTACCATTCTCAACTGTGGGAACCTGAGAGTATTTGATCTCGCAGAGTATGGGCTGTAATCCATGATTCTCCGGTTCGGCCCGGGTAAAGATTTCCTCAAAGAAATTATACCTTGCAGTGACCTGATCCAAATTGTTTCCGAATCGATCCAAATAATTCAGAAAGTCCCCGTCCGGGTCAAAAACGATGTCATTATCGCCGGTCGTCCGGGGAAATTCATCGGACAAGAGATTCGAAAATTGAGAATCCCCATTGAGATTGTTGGAGTAGAGGTTGTGGAAAGCACCCAAAACGGACCATCTGGGCCCTCCCAAAATCGCCTCCTCAAACCTCAATTCAGTGGATGCAGTGTCATTCCATTGGTTACCTCCGGCACCAGCTACAAGGGGAACCGTTTTATAAAGGCTCTCCTTATGCTTGTAGATGAAATTTTCGAAATCCTGAGCCCAAAACCTATCTTCCCGCTCCAAGTCCCACTTGTCGTCATTGATATCCTCATCATTCAAAAAAGCGGAACTCAAATCCCTTTTCAAACCGCCCGTCCGAGCGTCCGCCAATACGCCGAAGGAATCCATGGTGAGGGAATGATAGTGAGCTCCAATCTTATTTTTAGCCAGTTGCCCGCCGTCTTGGTCATCTCGCAATAAATTTGAAAGAAGGCCCAGTGAGGTGACGTCCTGCTCCTCTTCGTACGCTTCTTCAGGCAATTCGATGCCGAAGCCTCCCGTACTGGGATTTTGTTCGTCAGCCAAGGAAAAGTTCGGCTTTCTGGCAACCGAGTTGGCATCGATCTGACGCTTGAGATCACTTGAGACTTCCAGCAAATCCGAAGGTTTGTCGAAATCCATTCCGAATTTGCTCTTCACGCCCTCATCACCCACCCAATAAGCGTAAGCGGGTCTGCTGATGGAGCGGCCACTGTTTGGGCGGTCTTCCGGTGTGCCTTCCAACGACAGTTCGGTTTTCGGGACCAAAACCGGTTCCCCCTTTAGATAATCCGCCCATTTCTCTTTTACGGATTTCTTCCCTTCCTCGTTTGAAGCATTTTCAAGATCGTCGGCGAAGGATGCGGAAAGTAAAGGGGCCTTGAGAATCCATGTTGTGTTGCTCGGATTATCATTCAAATCGGTCGCGCCGTACAAAGGCTCCTTGGGGTGCCAATACTTTCCAAGATCAGGATTATTCTGTGGTTCGTACAGGTCATCCAAGCTTTCCTCGTAATCCGCCCAAGCATTGAAATTCTCATCCTCGGGGTAAACGCCATCCATCAGTTCGACGAAGGCATCATCCGCATAAGGATCGTTACCAAGGATCAACTTTTTCTGAAATCCCTCGTTTCCACTGACCAGCCAGGCAACTTCCACCGCAGGGTGAGGATCGAATTCACTGTCGTACATCACTTGGCTGTTGATGGTTTTTGCGGATTCGGCATTCTTGGGAAGTGGCTTGGCGGCCCTCTCCAGCGCATCCTTGCGACGGGCCCGGTGTTTCCACACTCCGGTCCAATATCTCTGTCCCTTGGGCAGCAAATTAATTTGACCATCTTCGTTCAAGTCAATCCATTGCAAATCATCTCTGCTAATGGCACTCTCGGAAAAATCGTAGGTAAGGGAGTCTGATTCGTAGTTTTGGCCGGAGACGATTCTTTCATCCAACAAGTCCGCAGTCGCCGATATTCGCGTGTCCGGTCCCAAGTGTTTCTGTATTTCTCCTATTGCAACCATCATACCCACACGAGCGTGGGCCTTGGCCAGGATTCTCTCCTTTCGAACCTCGGAAAGACTCAGGTCGGTTCCGACCAAGTTGATCAAGGATACGACCAACAGGAAAACCAGGCTCAAGAGAGACAGAGCCATGACCAAGGCAAAACCCCTTTTCCGTTCGACTTTGGGATCTGTGGATATGGGTCGCGAAGAGTTCATCGGGCTACTTAAAATTGAGCCCAAAGGTTAACGATTCGCAAGGAAAAAGTTTTCCCGAGCTGCCCGGCCTACCGTGTCGGAATGGCTTTGATTTCAGCCTCGGACGGCCAGAATTTTTCGATTTCGTCGATCGATGGAATTTCCCTGGGGCGAACGACCCGAAAACCGACGAAAAGGGCGTCCGTGTGATACCATACGCTTTGAGGCAATTGGGGATCCTGTTCCTTCCACCAATCCTCGGAGCCCATTCTGGCGGAACTACGGTGCATGATTTCGTCATCATCCCAGGAACCTCCCTTGACAATTCGGGGATACAGAGTGTTTGGAAGAACCAAAGGGTCAACCTGGGTTTCGGTGGGCACTTCATCAGAAGGAGGGACAAACTGATCGAGCACCCACTCCCAAACATTGCCATGCATGTCATGCAGACCAAGCGGATTGGGTTTTTTCTGACCGACTTTCTGGTATTGGAACTTACTGTTGTCCATATGCCAGGAGTGGTCGGACAAGCCGGAAACGTCGTCTCCGAAACTGTAAGCCGTGCTTGTTCCCGCCTTGCAGGCATACTCCCATTCCGCCTCGGTGGGCAAACGATAAAACTTCCCGGTTCTGGCGCTGAGCCACATGCAGTACATTTTTGCGGACAATTGGGTCATGCAGATAGCGGGGTATCCGTCCTTGCCCATGCCAAAGGTCATGTCCGTGTAGGGCGCCGTGGGTTTGGTTACGGCATCGGCCAAGGCGTCAGCCTCGGTTTCCTCATGTTTGTTGTAAACCCGATTGTCCTTGTCCAGATTGATCATCCAAAGTTCATACTCATCCCAAGTAACCTCATGCTTTCCCATCCAAAAATCGGAGACCTTTACGTTTCGTTCGAGCAATTCCTCATCTCCACGATTCTCATCGTCCTCAGCGCTTCCCATCTTGAAGGTTCCGCCGACGACGGGCATCATCTCAAAGGAAAGTTCGGAGGTCTCAATGTCCTGCCGGTACTTTTCGAATTGTTCTTTGGAGGGCCCCGCCTTAAAGCCCAATTTTTCATAAAGTTCCTTGGGATACATCCCCGTAGCGTAGACACTGCCATCCACCGAAATGACAGCCCCGTTCTTCTTCGCGAGGGCTTGAAAGGCGAATAGAAAAATCGTCGCGATGGTAAGGGCGAATTTTGTAGATTTGTTATTCATTTGTCCTGAAACGTTTACTATGTGCAAAATTAAGAAGTGGCATGAGGCGGGTATCGATTAAATCCGAACACTATACAT
>NZLE01000140.1 GCA_002692605.1 Opitutia bacterium | reverse complement strand
TTTTCAAGTTATCAATTGTGGCTTGCAACACGGCCGATTGCAGCGGAAACCCTGTTCCACTTAGAATCGGGGGCAATTCCTCAACATTGTAACGCAAGCGACTGGACAAATCCAAAACGTGCTCCAAACGACGCGTTGCAGCTCCAGCGGAAATGAAAAGATTCAGATCCGAACCCAATTCCTTGTCATATCGAAAACCGAATTTCCGAAGATAGCCATCGTCCCGGGCAGGCAAACCGGAATCGAGCGTCCCCTCCGCATATTCCTGGTTTCTTACCCAAACCCGGTAAAAGCTATCTTCGGAGATTTGCCCCCCATGAACGTAATCGCCCATGAATGTGCCCGACTTCTCAACAAGAAGGCGAACGGAATCACCCTGCGTGTCCCCGGAATGCTTGGTAACCAAATTAATCACGCCGTTCACCGCATTGGTTCCCCAGATGGACGCTCCGGGACCCCGGATCACTTCGATCCTGTCGATCACGGCAATGGGATAATCGTCGACCGAATAGTTTGCGCTGCCAAGCATCAGTTGAGAAACTTCTCTCCCTCCGATCTTACCGAGAAACTTTTGAGTAGAGAAACCGCTGAAGTTTCTCATGGATGCAAAATTGTCATAAGCCAAACCTCGACTGACGTGCATTCCCGGAACCCCGCGCAAGGCTTCCACCGTATTGGCGTAACCAAATTGCGTGACATCCTCAGGTTCAATGACATGCACCGAAGCGGGGTTTCTCCAATATTGCTGGTCATAGCCAAGAACCCCTCGTACTTGAACCTGAGATAAGCTTCGGAAATCCAAATTCAGCAGGTGGATTAATTCCGCCTGTTCGAATGGATTCAGAAGCTCGCTTGCATTATCCTCCGACCATACGGGAACTTGTCCGAGGGCAAACACAAACCAAAGAAACCGGACTATATTTCGGGGTAAGGCAATCATTCGATTGAAATTACTTTTGCAAATCATGGCATCTCCAAATTCGAAGTTACCTTATTAGCTATCGGTTCCAAACGGGGGATAAATCTCCACGACACTCTTGAGGTTGGCTAGTTTCGAACTCAGTTTCGGTGAGGTCCTCCTGAAATATTTTGCGCTCACGACCAACTTCACCCGGTTTCTCGCGGTTACGAAGGATACGTCACCCCCGGATTCTGCGACAAACTTTCTTTCTTCTCCAAAGACCACCGCTTGGAAGGTCAGGCTTTTAATTTCAGGCACGGAAAAAGTGGAATTCTTTAAAAGATACACAACCTGACATCCCCCTTTGATCACTTTTTCCGCCTCAACTCTTTCTTGGTTCGTAAAGTGATGCAATTCCACCAGCCGATCATCGATCCTAAGTGCGCTTTGTCCAACTATAAATTTAAGAGATTCGACGAAGCCTTTGCCTTCTTCTCCTAGAATAATGATTTTGGGAGCCTCCCCGGCTTCGGGCAAATGAGATTCCTGCCAATAAGTGAACTTTACCAAATGGGTAAGATAGGCTGCCTGTATGCGAGCGGTTCTCCGATCTCTCTCGCTTGCGGTTGAGGACGACTCAGCACTTGCCCCATAGGCAAATAAGAGCAGGAAATGTACGAGCAAAAAGACAAAACGGATTTTAGAACTCATTGCAATCAAAGGGAGTTGTACGGATGTGGACACGATAATGCTAAGCATCTGTAAAGCATTGGTATGTTAAGTTAGATTTCAAAAGCCTACATCGCTTCTACATTAAATCGGATATTTGCAAAGCCTTTCTTCGGAGAAATTGTCAACAATCCTAATTTTTTTACACGATTTATCTCAAATGTCGTAGAAACGGGGGAAAACAGCCAGTCATACGCCTGAGCTTTTTCTCCAGAAACGCGTGATAAGAAAGACCATACAAAAAAAGGTTTCCGGCCTGCGGAAACCTCGTTCTTGGCAAAGACTTTGAAGAATCAATCAATCGGAAACCACACCGATCATGGCCTTGAGGATCGCATTCCAAGTATCGGGGTTCTCCAAAGTGGCGTTGGGGAACATACATCCGTCCCAACAAATGTGCTTGATGCCACGCTCTTGAAAATCCTTCAGCCAGTACTGGGAGCAGCGGCTGATATCCAACTTGCCGTTGGGATCATCCGCAGGGCAGTGCTTGCCTGTCTTGTCATGCGAACCCGCACCATGTACCTCTCCGTCGTTTTGAGCGACGTGAAAATCGATGGTCCAGGGTCGCAACTTATCGGTCATCTCTTCGTAAGCCGTATAAAACTCTTCTTCCGAATGCCCATCCTGAAGAAGAGCATGCTCGGGAGCATTGTAGCCCATCAGGTATAAATAGGTGTGAGCCAAATCCGCTTGAAAGCCCAGAGTTTCGGGCATACCCACTCCTTCGAGCAGATCGAGCATGTCTTTCCAACTATGCATGCCGGCCCAGCAAATCTCTCCCTCGGCTGCCAGGCGCTCGCCGTGATCAGCGGCGATTGCAGCGGCTTTCTTGAAAGTATCGACTATTCTAGCCGTTCCTTCACCCGGGTTTGCCTTCCATTGCTCGACTCCAAACTCAGCGGAATCGATCCGAATGACACCACCCTTTCGGGCTCCGTGCTCATTGAATACCTTGGCGATTCGGCAAGCCATTTTCACAGCGTCCAGGAATTTACCCTGTTGCTCGTCACTTCCCATGGCGGAATCCCCAACCGTACCTGGCCAAACGGGGGCAACCAGGGAGCCTATGTCAAAACCCTTGCCCGCAATCAGATCCGCGATGGCTTTTAACTCGTCATCGCTCGCCTCGGGATTGGTGTGCGGCAGAAAGAGAAAGTAATCAATGCCGTCGAATTTGCGTCCATCCACGGAAGCGCCAGCCGACAGATCAAGCATGCGTTCCAAACTGATGGGAGGTTCCTGCCCTTCGTCATCGCCTTTTCCGACGAGACCAGGCCACATGGCATTATGAAGTTTGAGAGAAGATAGGCTCATAAGTACTATTTTGGAGGTTTGAAAGAAGAAATCAGTTTTCCGAAAGACTCCGATCAAGCAAGAAAAATTTGAACAAAGTTCGTTTTAAGGCTCGCATTTAATCGTTATCTTTGCGCAAATTATTGCAAAACAACCCATCACCAAAACAAATTATGAAATCTTCCTTCGCTTCCTTTTCCGCACTCCTGGCAATCCTTGCAATAGCCTGCTCCCAAGCCCATTCGTCCGAAGCTTCCTCTCCCCTCAGTGACTTGATTGCAGGACCTCTTCTCGATTCGAAGGGCAAGGAAGTGGACAAAAAAGTTCTGGAGGGAAAGACCGTGGGTCTTTACTTTTCCGCTCACTGGTGCCCACCCTGCCGTACCTTCACTCCCAATCTGGTAAAGTTTCGTGACTCCAACAAGAAGGACTTTGAGGTTGTCTTCATCAGTTCGGACCGCGACTCCAAGGCGCAACTCAACTATATGAAGGAAACCAAAATGAAATGGTACACCCTTCCCCATCGCTCCGAGCACGCCAACGCCTTGGCCAAGAAGTTTGAAGTTCGAGGCATACCCGCATTGATCATAGTTTCGAAAGACGGAACGACCATTACCAAAAACGGAAGAGGGGACGTCAGTTCAAACCCCAAGGGCGCCCTGAAGAAATGGGAGAAGTCATCCTAGTCCTTTCCCGATAACCACAAAGCCCTCCTGGATCACGCCTGATTAGGCTGATCCACACCATAAGCGCAGGAGGCGTTGGGTATGCGTAGTTTTTTTCGTAAATTTCGTGAATAACGAAAATTGCCAATCGGCCGGTAAAAGGTTTTTTGACGAAAGAACAAAAAGAGGAACGCCCCCCCCTTTCGCGTTGTCCTCCTTCTTGATGCGTTTTAGTGTTTTTTCCTCTTATGGACGGACCGAAAAACAAAACTTGCAAGATTTCCTGCACCGACAACCTCGTGGTTGCTTTGCAAGATCTCGAACAGGGCGAAACCGTTGAATGCGAAGGGGAAATCTTCCGGATTCGCGAAAGAGTCGGAGCGAAGCACAAATTTGCCGCAACCGACCTTAAGATCGGAGATTCGGTATATATGTACGGAGTACTGGTTGGTGAGACCACTCGGGCCATCACCAAAGGAGAACTCGTAAACACCCGGAATCTGGCGCATCGGTCCGCCGAGTATTCTTCCTCTCACTCTCCCATTCAATGGAACGGACCCTGCGTGAATTCATGGCAGGGACAGACCTTCATGGGTTTCGACCGAGGAGACGGTTCGTTCGGAACCGCCAATTACTGGCTGGTCATCCCCATGGTCTTTTGTGAAAACGGTAATGTAGAGATCATGAGAAACTCCATGGTGCAAGCCTTGGGTTTGGCCAAACGCAGCCAGTACGAACGCTTCGCCGAGGAACTCGCGGAGTCCTACGCTCAGAATGAAAACCCGGAAGCGGTTACCCTGGACGAGCAACCGATGGATTCCCAATCTCCGGTTTTCCCCAATCTGGATGGAGTCAAGTTTCTGACCCATGGATTGGGTTGTGGTGAGACGCGAGGCATTTCCAATGAACTGTGCGGGCTTTTGGCCGGTTATGCCTGTAATCCGAACGTAGCGGGAATCACCGTTCTCAGTCTGGGTTGTCAACACGCTCAGGTCTCCATCCTCGAAAGGGAAATTTCCCAAAGATCTCCCAATTTCAAGAAGCCTCTCTTGGTCTTCGAGCAGCAGAAATATGCTTCCGAAAGGGAAATGATGGAGCAGGCCATTCGTCAAACCTTTGCCGGTCTTGCCCAGGCCAATCGGCTCCGTCGCACCGCCACCCCTTTATCGAAGTTGAGCCTGGGCATGGAATGCGGAGCGTCCGATGGCTTTTCCGGAATTTCCGCAAACCCCGCGATCGGACGAGTCGCAGATCTCACCGTGGCTCTTGGCGGTAAGGTCATCTTGTCCGAATTCCCCGAACTCTGCGGGGTTGAACAGGAAATCGTCAATCGGTGCATGAACCGTGAGACGGGTGATCGTTTTATCGAAATCATGAGGAATTACGAAGAGCGCGTGAAGGAAGCGGGCTCGGGGTTCCACATGAATCCATCTCCGGGAAACGTGAAGGACGGCTTGGTCACCGACGCGATCAAATCAGCCGGAGCCGCCCGCAAGGGAGGCACCTCCCCCATCGTGGACGCGCTCGATTACCCGGGGTGGGTCACGAAACCCGGATTGTCCTTACTCTGCACCGCAGGAAATGACGTCGAATCGACCACCGCCATGGCGGGAGCCGGAGCGAACATGATCCTTTTCTCCACGGGCCTGGGCACGCCCACGGGCAACCCCATTGCCCCGGTCGTGAAAATTTCCAGTAACTCGAAGACCGCGGAGGCCTTTTCGGAATACGTTGACTTTGACACGGGTCCTATCATTGACGGCAAGGAAAGCGTGGAATCGAGCGGAGACGCTCTGCTGAATCAAGTGATCGAGCACGCCTCCGGCATTCGCAAAACCAAGTCACAGATTCAGGGAAGGGATGATTTCTTGCCTTGGAAACGCGGAATGTCCCTGTAAGATCACTCTTCTCCCATGAAAAGATTATCCGAAAAAACAGCCATCGTAACCGGAGGAGGAAAAGGCATAGGCCGGGCAATTTCCCTTCGCTTCGCATCCGAAGGGGCGAAGGTGGCGATTTGGGAACGCGACCTGGAATCCGCCGACGAAATCACCCGGACGATCCGGGAACAAGGAGGAGATGGCTTGGCGGTGAATTGCGACATCGGAGATGCCCAAAGCGTGGCCAACGCGAACCGCATGACTCTTGACTCTTTGGGCACTCCCGACGTTCTGGTCAATAACGCGGGTATCGCTCACGTTGGAAACGCAACCAACACCAGTGAGGAAGACTTTGACCAAGTCATGCAAATCAATGCACGGGGAACTTTTCTCTGCCTTAGGGAAGTGCTCCCCCACATGGCGAAAGCTGGCAAGGGCGTGGTGCTGAATCTTGCTTCGATCGCCTCGCGCCTGGGTATTGCCGACCGCTTTGCCTACTCCGCCAGCAAGGGCGCGGTCCTTGCCATGACACTGAGTGTCGCAAGGGATTTCGTGGATCAGGGAATTCGCTGCAATTGCGTATGTCCGGGACGGGTCCGCACACCCTTTGTCGATGGATTTCTCAAGAAATTTTATCCGGACGATGCGGAGCGCAATGAGAAATTCGAGGAACTGTCCAAATACCAACCGATCGGTCGCATGGGCGACCCAGATGAAATCGCCAACTTGGCCGCCTTTCTATGTTCCGACGAGGCCAGCTTCATCACCGGAGGAGCCTATGACGTCGACGGAGGAGTCATGAGCTTAAGATAAACCACTATGAAATTGATTCGCAAAGGACCGCCGCAGGAGGAATCTCCCGGAATCTTAACGCCGGAAGGACGAGAATTGGACGCCTCCTCCTTCGGAGAGGATTACGATGAAGTCTTCTTCGAAACGGATGGCCTCGAGCGTCTCGGCGCCTGGTTATCGGAGCATGGCGAGGAACTGCCCGAATTCCCCAAAGGGGAACGATTCGGCTCTCCGATCGCAAGACCCAGTAAAATCGTCTGCATCGGTTTGAACTTTGATGATCATGCGGCGGAATCGGGTATGGAAATACCCGAGGAACCGGTGCTTTTCTTCAAGGCAAGTTCTGCGTTTTGCGGACCCAACGATGATTTGGTCCTTCCCCGAGGTGGAGACAAGACCGACTGGGAGGTCGAACTGGCCTTCGTCGTGGGCAAACGAGCGAGTTACGTTGAAGAGACTGATGCTCTGGATCATCTCGCCGGCTATGCCCTGCACAACGATTACAGTGAACGGGCCTTTCAACTGGAGAGAAGCGGGCAATGGGTCAAAGGGAAAAGCTGTGACACCTTCGCTCCCTTCGGTCCCTTCCTGGCTACCCCAGAAGAAATTTCGGACGTCAATGACTTGAAGATGTGGCTCAAGGTCAATGGCGAGACCATGCAGGAAAGCAACACTTCAAACTTGCATTACAAGATTCCCTTTCTGCTCAGCTACGTCAGTCAATTCATGACCCTTCTGCCAGGTGACGTCATTTCCACGGGCACTCCCCCGGGCGTCGGACTCGGAATGGACCCCCCGGTTTACCTTAAGGAAGGGGATCAGGTCGAATTGGGTATCGATCAACTTGGATCCTCGACCCAAAAGGTGGTTTCCGGATGAATCTTGGTCTGCAGGGGAAGGTCGCCCTCGTCACCGGCGGAGCCAAAGGCATCGGAGCCGCCATCGTTCGTTCCTTTTCGGAAGAAGGGGCAATCGTTTCCATCGCCGACCGCAATCCGAAAGATGCCCAAAGGCTCATGGAGGAGATGGGAACGACGCCGGAAAAGGTCTTTTGCATACCCACCGAACTTACGGATCAAGATGCGTGCCGCAAGGCGGTTGAAGACACCATCGAGCGAGCGGGGAAAATCGACTGCCTGATCCATAATGCCGGAACCAACGACGGGGTGGGCTTGGACGCTTCGCCCTCCGCCTTTTTCGAATCTCTCCGGAAAAATCTTCTGCACGTCTTTTCCCTGACTCACTTCGCCTTGGATGAATTGGTCAAAAACCGGGGAGTCGTCATCAACGTCGGATCCAAGGTTGCCGAGACCGGTCAGGGCGGAACCTCCGGTTACGCCGCGGCCAAAGGCGCCATGAACGGACTCACCCGGGAATGGGCCCTTGACTTGGCGGACCGAGGGGTACGGGTCAACGCGGTGATTCCCGCCGAAGTCATGACTCCCATGTATCGCCGTTGGTTGGATTCCTTGTCCGATCCCGATGCGACCCTTGCCTCCATCGAGGAAAACGTTCCGTTGGCCAAACGTATGACCACGGACCAGGAAATTGCCGATGCAGTCGTCTTCCTTGCCTCATCCCGTTCCAGTCACACCACCGGACAGATCTTTCACCCGGACGGAGGATACCTCCATCTCGACCGCTCCTACGGAAAGATCAGGATCGACTAGAGGTAGCTTGAAGTACGACGTGTGCATAGTTGGTGGCGGAATCGTGGGCTTGGCGACCGCCTACCGTCTCAGCCGCAAACGTCCTCAGCTCCGAATTGCCGTGCTTGAGAAGGAGGAACGCTTGGCAAAACACCAAACCGGGCACAATTCCGGTGTCCTGCATTCCGGCATTTACTACAAACCGGGCTCCCTCAAAGCAGTCAATTGCCGACAGGGAAAAAAGGCTATGGAAACCTTCTGTAGGGAACAGGGCATTGAGCATGAGTTATGCGGAAAGATCATCGTCGCCCTCCATAACGAGGAAATCCCAAGGTTGGAAAATATCTTCAGGAGGGGTCGGGAGAACGGCGTGAATTGCAAGATGATCTCGCGTGAAGAAATGCTGGAAATCGAACCGCACGTTGCGGGACTGCAAGCCATTCGGGTTCCGGAAGCGGGAATCGTAAACTACCATCAAGTTTGCCTCAGGTTAGGTGAATTGGTTTCGGAAAAAGAAGAGAACCGCGTGTTACTTGAGCATCGGGTGATCGGGCTCAGCCAAAACTCCGATGGTCTGGTGGTTGAAACAAACCAAGGAGAGATCGAATGCGCTCTTGCGGTGAATTGCGGAGGCTTGCACTCCGACCGCATCACCCAAATGAGCGGTGGGAAACCACCGGCTAAAATCGTTCCCTTCAAAGGAGAATATTTCGAGCTCAAGGAATCCGCAAAGCATCTGTGCAAGCACCTGATTTACCCAGTGCCGGATCCAAAGTTTCCCTTTCTTGGCGTACATTTCACTCGAATGATCAACGGATCCGTGGAATGTGGTCCGAACGCGGTGTTGGCTTGGGGAAGGGAAGCCTATGAGAAGTTCGATCTCAATCTCAGGGATTTGCTGGAATCGATCCTTTATCCGGGTTTTCAGAAAATGGCCATGAAACACTGGAAGATGGGATGGGGGGAAATGTGGCGGTCCTACAACAAAAATGCTTTCGTTCGGGCTCTTCAGCGGTTGGTTCCGGAAATCGAATCCGATCATCTCGAAAGAGCCCCCGCGGGAATCCGGGCTCAGGCGGTTACCCCCGAAGGACTGCTGGCGGATGACTTCATCATCGAAGAGAACCCGCGTATCATCAACGTTCTCAATGCGCCCTCGCCTGCCGCCACCGCCTCACTCAACGTTGGGGATGTCATCGCAAGCAAACTTGAGCCCAAGCTTTAGCGTTTCCTCCTTTAACGTTTTCTCTCTTCCTTCCCGCTTTACGGTTGCCATAGAACCCACCTCCATCCATTGCTTTTACCCTTTATGAAACCCAAAGCCTTCCTCTCTTTTCTTTGCGCTTGCTCGATTCCCCTCTCCGGGCAAGACGATAACGCCGGATCAGCCACCGAGACTCTCGACGAAATCGCCGTTATCGGATCAAGTATTCCCGAGCTTGATCTTTCTCGCTCATCTATTTTAACCAAAGATCAAGTTAATGATCGCCAAATTGATAACCTAGTCGACCTTTCAGGATTATCGCCTAACTTGCATATTAACAACAATTCGATCCAATCATACGGCGACATAATAACAATGAGAGG
>NZLE01000139.1 GCA_002692605.1 Opitutia bacterium | reverse complement strand
TCTCAGACGATGAGGTTCCGCTCAAGACCAAGGAGAATTTGGAGGAATACTTGCAGTCCGCAATTTCCTTTCTCCAGACCCAGCAATCCGTTTTGGAGCGAACCTTGGAAATTCTTGAAGAAATCGCAGAGTTGGCGGAGACCATGAAGGCCGACGTTATTCGTTCGATTTCCAAGGAACAGGAAAAGAAATCGCGCAAAAAGTTCTGGAAATTGCGAAAGGAGCTCAAGAATTTAGCGGCATTGGAGTTTAACGAAAAGCCCCTTTTCAGTAAAAATGGCTCTGATAAATCCTTCAAACTATTTAAGGATGCCGGGCCCAATGCGCCCAAAATCAAACAACCGGCCGCACCGCATTATCTCAAGCCACTTCAAGCGTCCGACAAGGAGGTGAACCGTGAATCCGTATTCGAATCGATGCAGGCACTGCAGGAAATGCTTGGTCGGACGGATGCCACGGAATCCGATTTGCAGACAAGCTTCACTGCCTTGGCCTCGAACCCCGATTCAGAAAAGAAGCTTCAGTTTATAGAGGAAAGAGTCAAAACTTGGGTTTCCGAGGTGATCGAGGGACAGGATGGGTTGAGTGTTCAGGCAAATCTTCTGACGCAGCGAGTCGATGGATTGATGCGAGGCCTTAATGGGCTTACGCAGGAATGAGCGGAAACCTCACCAACTCCAATCAGAGGGGCAAGGAAAGGCCTTTTCTTGGCATTCAATTCGTTCGATGCGGAGCTTATGGAAGGATTTACAGGAATAAACGTGGAGATGCTTACGTAGGTCATTGCCCTCGATGCATGCATCAGGTGCGTGTGCGCATCGGGCCCGGAGGAACCGGACACCGTTTTTTCAAGTGCTTTTGTCCGTAGGCGAACTTCTCTTTCTTTGAATGGTCTCTCCGTAACCGTCTCGAAGGGGCATGGGATCGCTTCCGGTAAAACTAGGGATCCCCGATTTCCGGAAGGGACTCTGGCCCTGCAGATTCCTCTTTTCAAAAAATTGGGCCTTAGTCTGGAATCCTATTTTCGTGGTACCCTGAACCTCGATCTGGGAAGGCATTCCTTTTGCCTGAAAGAACCTACCTATTGTTTTGCCGAGGTCGAGTGGTCTCCCATTATGCCGCCTGAGAATTTTTCTTTCTATGCTTGCCGTTTACGATGGAAGGACCTCCATGCGGAGGCTCTTGTCTATTGGCCTCATCCCTCCACCAAGCCTGAATTCCATCAGGCATCGAATGTTCTTGAAATCCTTGCTCCCGAGCTGAGGGGAATCTCCTGCGGCGATCGGTTGGATTTGGAGGCCGAACCGAGAATCATGGTCTTTGAGTAGGTTGCTCCGCGGCTTATCTTCAACCCAAAGGAATGTATTGCTTTGAAGCAAGGCGGGTAAGGCCGAATGGAATTCCGATGGTTCGTCCAGACCAATACTACGCTTTTCCTTGTTTTCACACCCAAACCGAGATACGAAGAAAGCTTTGAATCAATGGACAACTATACTTTCGCAAATCGCTGGAATCTCGACGAGATCGAGTCCAACTACCAAACGTGGTTGAAAGAACCGGCAAGCCTTGATTCTCGTTGGCAAATCTTTTTCGAAGGCTTCCAATTGGGATACGAGGGAAACGGGCATCAACCTACCCGGACTCAGTCAGACCCTGCCGAGCCCGAAGTTGGAGATTATTCGATCGAGAAACACGCTCGACTCTACGGTGCAATCTATGCCTACAGGGACATTGGCCATACTCAGGGTACTTTTGATCCCCTCAAGGATGAGATTCCTGAGAATCCCAGGCTCAGTCTGGACAGACTGGGTTTTGAACCCAAAGATCTCGGTGAGGTTCATTTTACCGGCAACTATCTTGGTGGAGTTCGTATGACCATGAAGGATATTCTTGACCGTTTGAAGAAGACCTACTGTGGGAACGTGGGCGTCGAGTACCTTCATCTTCAGGCAACGGACAAGCGCCGTTGGATTCAGTCCAAGATCGAACCGAACGACAACCAACCGAGCTTCAGTCACGATGAAAAACTCCGTATTCTGAGAAAAATCATTCAGGCAGAGGAATTTGAAAATTTTCTGCATACTCGCTACGTGGGACAAAAAAGGTTTTCGCTCGAAGGAGGTGAGACACTGATCACCGCCTTGGATTCGATTTTTCAGAAATGCCCGGACGAAGGGGTCGAAGAGATTGTGATGGGTATGGCTCACCGGGGGCGACTGAATGTGCTCGCCAACGTTATGGGCAAGTCACCCGAATTCATCTTCCGTGAGTTTTCGGAAAACTTCGTTCCCGATGGAGCCCATGGCAGTGGCGACGTAAAGTACCACTTGGGCTACGAATCGGTTCGAACCACTTCCAGCGGACAGCAGGTGGTGATCCATCTTTCTTCGAACCCCAGCCACCTCGAGGCCGTCAATGGAGTGGTCGAGGGGAAAGCCCGAGCTCGCCAGCGTTTGCGCGGAGATAGCGACCGCAAGCGGGTACTTCCCATTCTTGTCCATGGAGATGCGGCAATGGCAGGTCAGGGAGTGGTCGCGGAAGTCTTCAATTTTTCCAAACTTCCAGGCTACCGGACAGGAGGAACGGTTCACGTAGTGGTCAATAACCAGATTGGATTCACGACGGATCCAACCGACGCGCGGTCCAGTCTCTATTGCACGGATGTTGCCAAGATCGTGGAGGCTCCCATCTTCCACGTTAATGGAAACGATCCTTTGGCAGTTGCGATGGTAGCCGAGCTTGCCCTTGCTTACAGGCAAAAATTCGGTGAAGACGTCGTTATCGACGTCAACTGTTACCGAAAGCACGGCCACAATGAGGCGGATGATCCAGCCTTCACTCAACCAATTCTTTATCAGCGAATTAAGAAGATGCCTCAAGTTTCGGAGCTTCTAACCGAAAAAATGATCAAGGAAGGGGATGTCACTCTCGAAGAGTCGGAGGAAATTCACAAGCGATTGAGACGTCATTTGGACGCCTCTCTCGAGAAGGTTCGCACCGTCAAGAAATCAAGCACTTTCGAAGGATCGGTGGCAGTCCATCAGATCCCTTACGATTTTGCACCCGTACAAACTGCAGTCAAAAAAAAGGAATTGGAAAAAGTGGCTCAGGCTTTGACTAATTGTCCGAGGGGATTCAACCTCAACTCCAAAATTAAGAGGCAGATCGAAACCAAGGCCAAAAATTTCAAAAGCGGACGTGGTATCGACTGGGCCTTGGCCGAACAATTGGCTTTTGGTTCGCTCATGCTCGAAGGCACTCCGGTTCGCCTTTCGGGCCAAGACAGCGAGCGTGGAACTTTCAGCCATCGTCATGCTGTTTGGTACGATTCCGAGGACAGAACCCGATATGTTCCTCTTCTTCAAATGGAAGACAGGCAAGGTAAGTTTTGCGTATACAATTCTCTTCTTTCCGAGGCCGCGGTCTTGGCCTTCGATTATGGCTACTCTTTGGATTACCCCCGCATGTTGGCCATTTGGGAAGCTCAGTTTGGTGATTTCGTGAATGGAGCCCAGGTCATCATCGATCAATTCATCATGAGCGCGGAGGACAAGTGGGGCTCGGTTTCCGATTTGGTAATGCTTCTGCCCCATGGCTTCGAAGGACAGGGACCGGAGCACAGTTCCGCCCGATTGGAACGATTCCTCCAGGGATGCGCCGAGGACAACGTGGTGGTGGCAAACTTATCCACACCAGCCCAATACTTTCATGCCTTGCGCCGACAGAAACGCAAGGAATACGCCAAACCATTAATTGTCATGGCTCCAAAGAGTTTGCTGAGGCACAAGCTTTGCGTTTCCGAGTTGAAGGAATTCACCTCAGGGGGGTTTCAGGAATTCATAACGGATCCCACCCCTCCCAAGTCTCCAACTACCCTAGTTCTTTGTTCGGGGAAAGTCTACTATGACTTGATGGAGGCTCGTGAAGTCATTCGCTCCCCGAAAGCGGCAATTGTGCGAGTTGAGCAATTCTATCCCTTCCACGAGGAAAAGTTCAAGGAAGTCCTCGGACCTTTCGCAAAGACCAAGCGGTTGGTTTGGTGTCAGGAAGAACCCAAGAACATGGGTGCATGGAACTTTTTGGCCCCTTTGATTGAAGAATCGCTGGGACGAAGGCCGGAATTCGTCGGCAGGTCCGCCACGGCCAGTCCGGCAACGGGTTCGCTGACCTTGCACAAGCGTGAACAGTCCGAATTGATTGCTTCCGCTCTTGGGCAAACCATTCCCGCCTCCAACAAATAATCTTAGTCTGCATTTTTCAAAGATATGTCCACACCAGTAATCATACCCGCACTCGGCGAGTCCATTTCCTCGGGAATCCTTTCTTCATGGAAGGTGGAGGAAGGTTCCTACGTCCAGATCGATCAACCCATTTATGACCTTGAGACCGACAAGATCACTCAGGAGGGCCTGGCCGAAGCCGCTGGAATCATAAGTTTTCAAGCTAAGGAGGGTGATGAAGTTGAGATTGGCTCGACGGTTGCCCTGATTGACGAATCCGCCGACGAGCCTAAGACTCCCGCCGTTCAGAAGAGCAATGACAAAAGCGAGGTCGTCGAGGCCGTTGCGGAAGCTCCCCCATCCCAGTCGACGGAAGCACCCGAGCCAGTTGAAGCGTCCGAATCTTTGGAACCCTCAACTGCCGAAAAGACCGAGACCAAGCATTCACCCGCAGTTCGCAAATTGCTGGAGGAAACGGGTATTGATCCGAAGGACATCGAAGGCACCGGTAAGGACGGTCGCATAACAAAGGCGGACGTTTTGGCGGCTAGTAAGCCCTCCTCCGCCCCCGCCGCTTCTTCTCCCCC
>NZLE01000138.1 GCA_002692605.1 Opitutia bacterium | reverse complement strand
AGTTGCGAATTCGGCAGAGAAAAGAAAAGTCCAAAACTTTGTGTTGTTAGCTCGAATGTAGAATTTTTATGAATAAAAAACTAAAACTTCTTTTTTTATGCACAGGTAATTCCTGTCGTAGCCAAATGGCAGAGGGATGGGCACGCCAGCTTAAGGGGGATCGTATTGAGGCATTTTCGGCCGGCATTGAAACGCATGGGCTGAATCCCAATATGGTCAAGGTAATGGACGAAGCGGGAGTGGATGTAACCGAGCAAAAATCAGAAAATATTCGCGACTTTGCGGATACACAGCTTGATGTGGTGGTTACCGTTTGTGGGCATGCTCACGAAACCTGTCCTGTCTTTCCCGCAAATTGTAAGGTGGTACACAGTGGATTTCCGGATCCCCCGAAGATGGCAAAGGAATTGGCTGAACAAGGTGGATCCGAAGAGGCTCAACTGGATTGTTATCGAAAAGTGCGTGATGAAATCAAAGAGTATATCCTTACGTTACCCGAATCTTTGGAGGAGAAATAATTAACTGAAATGAAATCCAAGTATTTTTCTGAATTCTTAGGCACGGCCTTTTTGTTTTGTACGGTGGTTGGTTCGGGAATCATGGGACAAAACCTGAGCTCCAATGATTCCCTGACTCTTCTGGCTAATACCCTGGCCACTGTGTTTGCCCTCTATTTTCTGATTACCGTCTTCGGAGATCACAGTTCACACTTCAATCCGGTGGTATCCATGGTCATGCTGGTAAGGAAAGAGATAACAACACAGGTGTGCACCGTTTTTATTATTCTCCAGATTTCCGGAGCTATCCTTGGAGTGATGCTTGCCAATTATATTTTTGAACTGGATCCCGTTTACTTTTCCGAAAAACCAAGGAGTGGTACCCATTTGTTTGTCAGTGAAATACTTGCCACCTTTGGATTGCTGATGGTCATTCTATTGTCATCCAAGGAAAAGGTGGCTGTAACGGTGGCAGCTTACATCGGCGCGGCTTATTGGTTTACCTCCTCGACTTCCTTTGCCAACCCTGCGGGAACGATTGGCAGATCCTTTTCCAATACCTTTGCCGGAATTTCCACCAATGATATTTTACACTTTTGTGTGGCCCAAATCATTGGTGCTTTTCTTGCCCTTTTTGTTTATAAGACATTCTTCGAATCGCAGAAGTGAGTGATTCAAAAGATCTCGAGGAAACGGATAAAAATCCGTTTTCTACCTCAACATTTCTAAAGGACGTTTTTATGTGTTCTCTGGTTGCTTTTGGGGGCCCTGAGGCTCATTTGGGCGTTTTCTTGGAGCGACTCGTAAAGAAAAAGAAATACCTCACTGAAAAAGCGCTGATGGAGTGGATGGCTCTTTGCAGTTTTCTCCCCGGACCTACAAGCACTCAGGTGATCACCGGAATTGGCTTGGAAAAAGGGGGCAGACGTCTGGCAAGCCTTACTTTACTGGTTTGGGCGATGCCCATGATCACCGTGATGGGAGCTCTGTCCTTTTTACCCTATGGGCTGGGTTCGGATGGTCGTTGGCCCGATTGGTTATCATTTTTGGTCCCTATGGCGGGTGGTTTCATCGCCTGGGCGACTTGGCAAATTGGTAAGAAGGTAGTTTCCGATTTATTGACGCTGGCACTGTGGGGGCAGGGATTCGCAGTCGTACTTTTGGCCAGCTCTCCCTGGGCCATTCCCCTAATCCTTGCGTCAGGAGGGCTATTGGCGGTGATTTTGGGAAAGGCTCCGGAAAAAGGGGGAGACTCCGAATTTTCACCGACACGAATTCCATGGGGTCTTTTCATACTGTTTGTTGCATTGGCTGGAATGAGTACGATTGCTCTTCAGTTTTCGACTGACTCCTTGGTTGGTGCCTTCGAACGTTTTTACCGCTTTGGTTATTTGGTGTTCGGAGGAGGTCAAGTTGTGGTGCCCGTGATGCAACAAGAATTGGTGGATCATGGGGAGCTCCTGACCACCGAGCAGTTTCTTGGGGGATTCGGCTTGGTTCAGGCATTGCCAGGCCCCATGTTTTCCTTCGCCGCCTATGCCGGGGGATTGTCCGAGGTGACTGGTGGTGGTGGGCGGCAAGCTCTTGGCGCAGCGATATCCGGGCTTGCGATCTTTTTGCCGGGCACACTTTTGCTTTTTTTCGTTTATCCAATTTGGGGTCGGCTCCGGAATCTCACTTGGGCGGGTAAGGCATTGAACGGACTGAATGCGACGGCTGGCGGATTGGTGGGAGGAGTTTTGGTTCAAGTGGTCCTGGTTCTCGCCGAGGTTCCATCGTCTCTCGGGTACTTATTGATCACGGTTGCCTGCCTGAGCCTTGGGAAATTACCCGCTCCCTTTATTGTATTGCTCCTCGGTTTTTTATCATTTGGAGTTGGCAAACTGTGAACGCTTTGCCTTGAGGCTTGGAAGTGTTATCTAAAGTGGCGATCTGCAGACCGTAAGTAGAAGCAGAGAACCATTTTTGATGACTTTTACCATGGGAGGATGGGGTTTAATGCGGTTTTCCTAGATTGCCAGGCGTGCGGCAAGCCGGACCGCTGACTTTAGGCTGCGGGAATCCGCCTTGCCCTGCCAGGCAATGTCAAACGCGGTGCCATGATCCACGGAGGTGCGAACAATGGGCAAGCCCAGGGTGACGTTCACCGCCGATTCGAAGGCAATCGCCTTAACCGGAATCAGTCCCTGGTCGTGATACATGCAGACGTAAGCATCGGTTTGCCGTCTTTGGCCTTCGGTGAAGGCGGTGTCGGGTGGGAGAGGACCCACGATATCGCAACCCTCTGCGCGCATTGCGTCAATTGCGGGTTGAATGATGCGTTCCTCTTCCCGGTTTCCGAACATTCCGTTTTCCCCAGCGTGGGGATTAAGCCCAAGCACCGCGATCCTCGGTTCCTTGCCCAGCAATTTTTTATGGGTCTCACGGGTAAGCTTAATGACCTCTGCAATTCTTCGTTCACTCAGTAAGCCCGGAACCTGCTCATACCCCGCATGCACCGTGACCAAGCTGCAATTGATCTTGCCGGATAGAAAGGCCATGCAGAATTTTTCAGTTTGGGTCCGCTCGGCAAAAATCTCGGTGTGTCCGGGATGGGGAACGCCTGCGGATTGCAAAGCCTCCTTGTTGGCCGGGCAGGTGGTCACGGCATCGATATGGCCGGAAAGGCAGGCATCGATCGCCTCGGTCACGTATCCGAAGGTAGCCTGCCCACAGGCGGGACTGATTGCACCCGGTTTGAGTTGATTCGTATCCATGAGTCCGAGATCAAGAACGCACGGACCTATCGCCGATTCCAAGTCATCCCGACCCATCTGCGTAAAGTCCGACGACTTTTTGGTTTGCTCAGCGCACCGCCGAAGAACCTCCGCATCTCCGAAAACGATCGGCGCGCAAAGTTCCGCAAGGGAAGAATCCGAGAGAAGATCAAGACAGATCTCGGGACCTATCCCCGCAGGGTCACCCATGGTTATGGCTATGCGCGGTTTGGTCATAGGACTTTATTGTAAGACGCAAAAAAGGGGGGGCAAGCCATTCTCATTTAGGGCAAAGCCAGAGAAACGCTATGCTGGTCTGGGAGATGCCCGGCCAGCAGGAAAAGACAAAACACCTGCCTGATGAATTTCGGGTAATTTTTAATTGTGGTCACTCTTCGTCTTCCATTTGCGAACCGTGAAGTTGTTCAAGTACACGCGATCCTCTTCGTTCCTGATCCTGTCTTTCTCCCTCAGACTCCGGTAAATGCCCCATTTGGGTCGAACGAAGGAAAAGTCCGAATCCCAGGTCATGAGATTTTCGATTCGATGTTGCGCGGAAACGGTACCGTCCGTGGATTGGATCGAAAAATGAATCTCTCCCTTCTCCGCCTGACTGGTTATGCACTTGATGCGAAGCCATTTCCCTTTGCAGTCCTCCCAATCGGCCAACTTGATGCGCCTGGAGTTTTTGTCGAAGAAACGGAGCTCAAGCTCCTCCTTTCCCGAATGAACCACTCCGGATAGGGTGAGGATGGGCAGGGGCGAATTTTTTTCGCTCACGGGTTTCAATTGGAAGAAATGACAAAACTGATGGGTCAAGGAAAAGCTCGGGTCGATTTTAAAATTCCAGGTATGAGAGGTGGTTTCCAAATTTTGAGCTTTCATGGTTTCGGAAGACCCTTTGTATCCTTTGATTTCGTTCCGTTGTCTTTCCTTGCCTGGCGGCCAGGTCTTATCCATATCTCCATCCAGATCGCGATGGATGTAAAAGACAAAGCAGGATCCCAGTTCCGGATCAGTTTGCATCTGAATATGTTGGAAACCCCGATGGTTGCCTTCGAAAAGATCGGGGGATTCGATGGAAAGTTTCCCAAAGGCACTGCGGATTTGATCCATGGCCGATAAGCTTGAATTGAGGTCGGCGCCCAGAGTGATCTCAGCGAACCCGGTTTCTGGTTCCCGTTTTTCTTGGCCGGAAAGCAGGGCAAAGAAGAAGGTCAAACTCAGGAACATCAGGTTTTTTTGCATGTGGGAAAGAGACTAAAGGACGCAAATCGGGGGGTCGACCTCCAATCTTCGGCAAGGCAAGCCTAATCAACCTTCCAACGGTCTCCCCAAAAAAAAACGCCGCAATAAATGCGGCGCTTTTAGGGCTTTTGAAACACAAACTAAACTGAAACAAACTGTCTATTGACATTAAGTAAGACGGAGCCTTGTCGAAAAACGTTCAAAAGAAATGTGATTTTTTTGAAAAAAAGTTAAAACCTCACTGTTTATCAGACATTTGAGTGGCAAAAAGGTAAACCCTCAAACCTGGATCAAATCCATAAAACTAAAATTCTGCTGGAGTGGATCGGATCCAATCAGCGAGAATCGCGATCTCCTCGGGCTTGAGTTTCCCATCTCTGGCATAGCAGGGCATCCGGTCGTTCTTTTTTCCGTAAAAACGATCGTCCTCGGGATTCCCGATGAATTCGATCAGCCATTCGCGGGATGCGTATCCGGTCAAATCCGGCGCGGACCCTTCGTCTTCGGAATCGATGTCATGGCATTCGATGCAGGACCGGCCGTCCTCAAAGTCCAAATCGTCGTTGTAATACAGGGAAAGAAGTTCTTCGCGCCTTTCCTCCTCCAAGGGTTCCTCGTAGGGAAGTTTGGCCCCGTCGGCCAAAAGCCTGGCGATGTCGGGAAGCAAGGCCTTCTCCTCTTCGGTGTATTTGGCAAGAACCTTTCGGGCCATGGTTCCATCCTTGAACTTGGTTCCTCCAAAATACTTGTCACTGACGTAATGGTCATAATCGAGCAAGCGTGTGATCCACTCCACGCTTCCGAAGCCCGCCAAGTCGGCCGCCGAGGGAGAGTCTTCCACCGGGAAGCCCCGGCCATCGTGTCCATTGTAGAGATGGCAGCTGGAACAGTGAGAGGCAAACAAACGCCGTCCCAAATTCTGGTGGTCCTGCCGTAGCAGGGCGACCGCACCCGTGGGTGGAATGCCCTCCGCATTGGCGATTTCAATGACGCGCTCCGCTTGCCAATTGGCCTCTTCTAGGGCAGCTCCGTGCTTCAGGTTGGCCCGGTCTTCGGAAAGAGCCATACCGGTGAGGGCCACCGAACCCGCGATCAAAGCCCACCAGAATCCGACGTTGAACTGATGCCCGCGCTTGCTGCTCCCGATGAAGGGTTGAAGAAACATCCATAAGGCGAGAAATGCCGGAATGATCACTGCTCCCCAGAAGGCGGGTACGTATTTGAGCAGTTGGAAGAGAAAGAGAAAATACCACTCCGGACGAGCGGGGAATTCATTGGAAGGATCGGCGGGGGGGCCAAGCGGAGCTCCGTGAAAATAAATGGTCAGAACGACCACTGCCAGAAGAACCGCAAGGCAGGCGATCGCATCCTTGAGGATTTGATCAGGCCAAAAATAGGAATCCCTTTTGGGGCGTGGTTCCTTGACGTGAATGCCGTGCTTTCGAAAGAGGTAAATATGGGCCACCACCAAAGCCACCAGACTGGCCGGAAGGACTCCCGCATGGAGGGCGAAGAATCGGGTCAGGGTATGGTGTCCGTATTCCACTCCCCCAACGACTATTTTTTGCAAAGCCGGTCCGATCAGGGGGACTTCGGCCATCAGGTTGGTGGCCACGGCGGTTGCCCAATAGCCCTTTTGGTCCCAGGGTAGGAGGTAGCCGGTGAGGGAGAGGGCCAAAGTCACCCCCATCATAAGTATTCCGAACCAGAAATTGAGTTCCCTGGGCGCTTTGTAGGCTCCGTCGATCACCACTTGCATCAGGTGAAGGACCAGCAGCACGATCATGGCCTGAGCCATGTAGTGATGAACGCCCCTCAGAAACCATCCGCCCGCCACGTGATACTGGAGGTAATAGACGCTTTCCCAGGCAGTTTGGGCGCTTGGGCTGTAGAACATCCAGAGCAGGGTCCCGGTTACGACTTGAGTGAAGAATACGAAAGTCAGGCAACTTCCCCAGACGTATCGCCAGCGGGCCCCTCCGGGAACTTTTTCGTAGAGGGCTTCGTGGATCAGGGCCCGAACCCCGGACCGGTCGTCGATCCAATCCATCACGCCTTTGATCATAGGGGAATCTTTTCGGGGACGTTGGGCCTGAATTGCTGAAAGCGAATCCAAACGGTTCCTTCCTCGACCTTGGTATCCATGGTGTCCATGCCCCGTGGGCTGGGACTGTTCTCGGTGGTGATGGACCCGTCCAAGGCGAAAGTGCTGTTGTGGCAGGGGCAGAAATAGTCGTTGGTGTTCTTTCGGTAATCGATGGCGCAACCCAGGTGGGGACATTTCAGGTTGTATGCGGTGACCTCATCTCCCTTTCTTGCAAGGTACACGGCGCCGGCGGGGATGTTGGTGTAGGTGGT
>NZLE01000137.1 GCA_002692605.1 Opitutia bacterium | reverse complement strand
GATCCTCGACGCTTTCTTCCATGTAAATGTAACTAGTGGATTTTTCAGGATTCTCTTTCCATGTGAGCGAACACCCAATCTCCCCTTCAATCTCTTCTTTTTCCAGTTGTAAGCTATTAAAAATTCCGTGTCTTTCACAAGTGTTTCGCAGATACAATTCAACGTAAATCTTTTTTTCCTTAACATAGATATAGCCATGGAAAACGGCCCTGCTTCTCGCTGTACCAAAAGACATCCAATTCGAAGGACGGGCTTTGTTTATTCTTAAATCAGTTTTCTGTTCCGAGAGATAATCAGCAAAACTTTTCCAATATTCCAATTGTAATTCCTGCGTGGCGGTCAGATCACCCCGGTTGATCGATCCTGAAGCAGCCGACTTTCCTTTCGTCCAATTATTGGGCTTGGAGACGACGTTGAACTTGGGAGCGATCGCGGAATCGCCAATTTTCCACAGCTCGATTTCCAGTCCGAAAAAATTGAAGTTTTCTCCGGTGATTTCATTCAGCCAATCCAAGGCCGCCCGATGCTCATCGGTGAATGCTTTGGCAATCCATACGATGCTTGCCGTCTCCAAACCCGCCGCGTAGGTCATCAGCTGTCCCAAATGAGTATGATCCGTACGCTCCACTTGGTTCTCCACAAGGACTAAGGAATCATCGTCGGTATTTCTGCAAAGTATATCGGCACGAAAAGGCCCGACGTATTTTTCCACCGCTTCCAATTCCAGATTGATGTGAATGGTTTCTCCAAGCAGGGTAAGGTTGTCTTCGTTTGCAAGCCAGGGAGTGAAGTCCTGAGCTTCCGTCTTCCAGACTTCTCGCAAATCGGCGATCTTTTCCAGTCTTCCTAAATTCATTCCATGAGGGGGGTGTAAGATTGATCCATCGCGAAGAGTCACATGCAACGGATGTGTTCATCTCAAGGTTTCAGTACTACGGAGATCTCCCTCATGGCAACACACTTTTCCTTTATGAACTTGGCTTGGCCAAGTCATGCGAGAGAGACAAACACGCTGAAAGAGGTTATCTTCAAAGTTCTTCGCGGCGGTGGCGAAAGAGTTTGCGATGCTTCAGACTCTGAGTATTGGCCCGTTTGCGCCAGAGTCGAAAGCTGGATGGCTTTAACGCCTTACGCATGCGATCAATCACCTGACCCTCGCTCAGTCCGGTGATCTTGCGGATTTCCTCGAAGGTAATGCGGTCGGCCCAGGCTGCCCAAATCACCCAATCGGGGCTATCTTTGGAAGGTTCGGGTTTCTTGACCCGAGTAACGGGGAATTTCGATCGTTTGGGATTCACTGAAAAGACTTTCTAATTCCCGGACGGTGATGGGCAAATGGCCAAGTCTGCAAAAAGACTGGGTCCTTAGGGGGCGGCGTTTTCCTCAAGAAGGAAAAAAGTCTCCATCAGTCCTTTTCCCTTCACCTCAATTTCTCCCCGCGCTTCAACGGAAAACCCGGATCCCAACTCATCGCGCAGCTCTTTGGATATGTGAACCCGTCCGACTTCTCCGTGGGACTCCATGCGGCTGGCGACGTTGACGGTATCTCCCCAGAGGTCGTAAATGAATTTCTTTTCTCCAATCACCCCGGCGACCACGGTTCCGGTGTGAACTCCAACCCGTATGGTCAGTCTGATCCCATGGCGCTCCACGGAATTCTCCAGGCTTTCGCAAAAGGCGAGCGCGGTGCGGGCGGCGTTGGCGGCATGATCGGGGTCCGCTTCGGGGACGCCGGTAGCGGCCATGTAGCCGTCTCCGATGGTCTTGATTTTTTCGGCGCCGTATCGTTCGCAGATGAGATCGAATCGGCGAAAGATCGAGTCGAGAATGGTGACCAACTCACTCGGCCGGAGCTTGGAGGAAAGTTCGGTGAAGCCGACGATGTCGACGAAGATGATGCTAACTCCCGAATGACGCTCGGCGATGTATTGCTCGCCTTCCTTGAGGCGATCCGCGATGGGTTCCGGAAGTACGTTAAGCAGAAGTTGATCGGCCCGGGCTTCGGCCAGAACGGAATTACGATAGATCATTCGGGCGACGATGGCCATGAAGCAAAAGATGACCGGGCTGAAAAACCATTCGATCATGAAGGTCAGTTCGGGTCCTACCGGATACTTTCCCGGCAGGGTCATGAAACGGGGCAGGAGGGCAAGAACCAGCATGCAAGCCACACCGGTGAGCAGGGCTCCGGCAAGATAGGTTCGTTCGCGGGCTCCGAAAAGAACCAGAGAAATCATCATGAACCCGGTGATGGTCATCCAGGTGTCAGCCGGATCGTACCCATAGAGGTAGAGAAGCCAACCGGTCATGAGGATGGGGGTGCCATAGGAGAGCAGAATCTTTCCCCAGAAAAATTGTCCGCAGGCGTTGAGCAGGAGAATGGATGCGCAAAAGGCCAAGAGGCTGATCCCCGCCAAGCTGAGCATGCCTTGGTCCGCTCCGAGAATCAGGAGGAGGGCCTGTCGGATGAGGAGGCAAAGCCCAAAGAGGCTGATCATGCGGTTGACGATAATCAGGCGCCGTCGTTCCTTGGGGCGGAAGTTGCCCTGCTGTCCAATCCGGTCGATGGGGCGCAAAAGCCGTTGCAGGAAAACGGACCAAGCTCCATTGGCCGACTTGTTCGAATCTTCGTCGCTTCGCTTCGTTTTCATGGACTGGGTAAGAGACAAGCCTGATGCATACTGCATTTTTCCAAGCTACGTCGAACAAATCCTTCGGGAGTCAGGCAAGCTATGACACGTATGACGTCCCGCAAACTGGTGATTTTTTGGGAAAGACGGCAGTCTGAACTGATCCATTCATTCAAACACGTAGGACAACAGGAGGAAAACAATTATGAGCAAGAACCGCATCCCCGAACCGAACCAACCGCAAGATCGCCTGAAGGAATTTCCGGTGGTGGAAACCTTCCATCTCCGTGAGCATGCGATCCTTGCCGAGTACCTTGGGCAAAAGCAAAAAATCCCCAAGGAGGCCCGAAACTTAGATCCCTATGAAATCATTCCCTTGGAGGAGAACCATGATGATGCGGAGAACGGAATCGTTTGCCGACCGAGTTCGCAGACCGATGACGTCGACAAGGCTCTTCGGAATGCGGTCGCCCGGATTGCCTTGGCTCCGGTGCGCTTGAGCCTGCCGAGGTGGGCGTCGGTATCCGAGGGTGAAGTCTATCACACACGCCAAAACGATTTGGACAGCAAGCTCCCGCAGAGAGGGTTCAGGAGCCAACCCGTTCTGGCCCTTTCCTTGAATTGGGCGAATTCAGGGCCAGGATTCAGTTGGCCACTTGATTATTACGTCGCCTGGTTGCCTTTCTATGAAGAGTACGTCGTTACGGTTTCCTACGATGATCCCGTCGTCGAAGGATACCTTGATTTGGCCATCGGCACCCTGCCCGAAAAAGCAAAGGTGGAGGTTCATCTGAAGGAGGTCATTCAGGGTCACTGGTGGGAAAATTCGGATAGCATGCATGGGTGGCAGGAATGCTGGAACAAGGGAATTGTGGAAGATCCTTGGGCTTGGAGGAATGAAATTTCCTGGGGGGTTCCGGACAGCTAGGCTTGGGGGCCTGGAAGCTCGTCAGGGGAGTGAGTTTCCGTAGGCGTCGACGAGTTTCCGGGCATGCGGGGAGATTGGTCCCCGCATGGTTCGGTCCAGGGTTTGACGGAGTTTTTCCCTCGCGGCTTGAGCCTCCCCGTTAAGTTGATTGAGGTCGACTTCATCCTCTCTCATTCCGGTTCCGCGAATGTCGAACATGCGTCCGTCATCGAAGAGTTTATATTTGTGATCGAGGGCGAAGATATGACGGGAGAAACGGTTTTTGTCCCAGCCGGGTCGGGGGTCGTACCAAAAGAAACAGGATTCTCTTCGGGGGCCTTTTCGGTTGAGCAGGGTCCCTACAAAGCTGATTCCGTCGATTCCTTCCTCAATGGAAATCTTAGTTTCGCCCAGCTCGGCTAGGGTTGGGTAAAAATCCGATGCGTCCACGAGATCGGAGGTGACGGAGCCCGGGGGAATGGTTCCCGGCCAGTTGGCCACGAGAGGAACCCGAATTCCAGTTTGAAGAGGAGTGGCTTTTCCTCCGCGTACCTCTTTTCCTTTGAGGGTTGAGAAAATCTCAAGGTGGGTGCCGTTGTCCGAGTAAAAGAGTACGAGCGTGTTTTCGCGAAGTCCGAGCTGATCCAATCCGGCGACCAATCGTCCCACCAGTTTGTCCATGTAGGTGACCATATCGGCGAAGAGTTCGATCTTTTCTGCACTCCGCTGTTGAGGGTCCTGCCATTCCTCCGAGTCGGGGGTGGGCATCATCGGCCAGTGAGGAAGAGCCATGGGGAAATAGAGAAACATGGGGTCCTCTCGATGGCGTTTCATGAAATCCAGGAGAAACTCAACCGAGCGGTCGGGACCGTATTTTCCCTTTTCTTCCGTGACCAGCGAACCATTGCGAAAATAGGTTGGGTCGGCGTAGCGCGAACCTTTGTCCTCGGTGTGCCAGGAATGGAACAGGCAGTGCTCGTCGAATCCCGCCTGGTCCACGCGCATACCCGCGCCCCGACGAAGGTCGGCGTTGGGGAAATCCGGCGGGTCGTAGGATTGCAGTTGCCACTTTCCCGCGATACAGGTCCGGTATCCCGCTTCCTTCATCAGGTGCCCGAAAGTCTTTTCCCGGGGATCGAGGATTCCGAAATAGCTCCAGTTGCGGTGGTTGTATTTCCCCGTCATGATTTGCACCCGCGTGGGGGTGCAAAGGGGTTGGGAGTAGGCGTGAGTGAATCGCATCCCATTCGCTGCAAGGGCGTCGATTTGGGGTGTGGCGTAGGAACTTCCCCCGTAGCATCCGAAGCCATCGATTCCGACGTCATCCGCCATGATCAACAGAACGTTGGGTCGTTTGGTTTTGGCCGAAAGATAACCGAAATGCAGGAGGAGAAGGCATCCCAGAAGAAGCCTGCGTAGGGGCAAGAATGAGAAATGAACGGGCATGATGAGTGGCCTAGCCAAGCGCGTCTAGGGGTCTTCGTCAAGGTTGTCAGGCTCGTTATTTGAAGGGTCTTACCCGATACAGGAAAACTTTTTAAAAGTTTTTTTTGAATTTCGAAAAATGCGCGCTAGGTTCTAAATTCGCTCATTTGCGGGTGGTGGTTTTGGCATCCTTTGAAAAGGATATTTGTCCGCTTGACATTAAGTAAGTACTTACTTACCAAAGACTCCCTGAAAGATTAAATAGTAGAAGAAAGGAATAGTGGAAATGGAAGAAAAGGATAAGGACAAGGGTATGTTCAAGGCATACCAATTCGCTCAAGAGATGATCAGGGACCGGTTGCGGGACGTAGATGAGAATGCGGCGAAGGAATTGGATGCGGCTCGGGAAAATGAGGTGATTGTGGCTCGTGGTTCGTACGATTACATCGAACGGGTTTTTTCCCAGATGGATATGCCCCACAAGGTGGTGGACCCGATGGCTTTCGATGCCTTCGGTCCGTCTGCCGAACAAATCGTGTTTTTGAACTGCCCGGGTGCGGTGAGTGAAGATGGAGTCAGGAATTTGGTCCGGTTTGTGGAGCAAGGTGGCTTTCTTTTCACGACGGACTGGGCGTTGAAGCACGTGATTGAGGTAGGTTTCCCAGGTACCTTGCGCTACAACGGAAAACCTACGGCGGATGAGGTGGTGAGAGTGGAAATCGATGCCGGAGAGGACCCTTTTCTGAAATCCCTGATTTCCGAAAAGGATGATCCCCTGTGGTGGATCGAAGGATCAAGTTATCCGATCGAGATTCTCGACGAAAATCGGGTTGATGTTTTGGTCCGCTCGAAGGAGGTCAGGGAAAAGTATGGAGAAAGTCCCGTATTCACGAGTTTCGATTATGGAAAGGGAAAAGTCTATCATATGATCTCCCATTTTTATTTGCAAAGGACGGAGACCCGTACCCTCAGGCAGACTCAGTCGAGCGCTTCCTACATGGAGGAGAAGCTTTGCATGAATGAAGAAAGGCGAATGAAGTATGATGGCATGGGCCTTCGGGAAACGTCGCTGGGTGAGGTGGAGAGCGCTTATTCGAGTTCTGCCTTGATGAATATGGTGATGTATGAGAAAGCAAGCAGTTTGAATCAAACAATCGACGACGAACTGTAATGGGAAAGACTGATGGGAATCCGCTGAACCGTGGGGCCAGGACATACTTGGCTCATGCAGTGAAGGCGGCTACTCATCCGGTACGCCGGGAGATTCTCAAGTCCCTGAAAAAGGGGCCGAGGAGCTCTGTCGATCTGGAGGATGAGTTAAGCGAGTCGCGGTACAACCTTTATCACCACCTGGGTGTTCTGACGGATGCCGGTCTGGTCAAGGAGAGCTCTCCCAAGCAGGGAGGTAAGACCCGCCACTTTTCTCTGAAGGAACCGAAGCGTCCGGAGTTGGCGGTTCTGTTGTTTGACGAAGCGGAATTGAAGGCTGATCCTAAAGGGAGGGAAGGTTTGCTCGATGCGATTGAAAAAATCGAGGGCAAGGCAATTCCCCACCGTGACAAGGTGGTGTCGGCCGAGATTCAATTGCGCTACCCCTGGTCGAAGTAATTCTTCGCCTGATTGACGGGTTTCTCCGTCGATGGCGATTCTTCCCTGGGCTCTTCTCATGGGTTCTCTTCCCCCTAGACGTTGCAAACGGAGCTTTTGCGTCGCGAAAAATTTAAACAAAAGAATAAAAACGAAATAGATAAGGAAAAATAAGATATGAGTACGATTACGACTAAATTAGACTATGAAAAAGTATTGGCTGGACAGGAGAACATGGTTCACTTGGCGACCCGAATTCAGGCACCCCTTTTGGAGACGAAAAATCGTAAGCCGGTGGCATTTGCCATCTGCCTGGACCGGAGCGGATCGATGAACTCGGAGAAAAAATTCGACTATGCTCTCAAGGCCTGCGAAGGCGTGGTCCAAAACTTGCGGACCAACGATCTTTTCTCACTGGTTACCTTCGATGACCAAATGGAGGTTGTCGTTCCTATGAGCACTCTTGATCACAAGGAAAGAATCCTTTCTCTCATCAGGGAACTGCATACCGGAGGCATGACCAACCTGAGTGGGGGGTGGAAAGTGGCGTCCGATGAATTCAAGAAGGCGGAGCCCGGAATGCTCAAGCGGATGCTCCTATTAACCGATGGGATTGCAAACCGCGGAATCGTCGACCATCGGCAGTTGATCACTTTGGTCGGAGATGGAATGCGAAACCAAGGCATTCGAACCTCTTGTCTTGGATTCGGCGAATCCTACCCCGAGGATTTGCTTTCGGATATGGCGACTCACGCAACGGGTAATTTTTATGACGTCGATACCAAGGACAAATTGCCTGCCGTTTTTGCCGCCGAATTGGAGGGGGCTCTGAGGATTTCCATGGAAAATCTCAGGATCCGGGTCAGAGAGGAAGAATTCTGCTCCTCATGGTCGGACTTCGGAGGCTTGAGAATTACGGAAACGGAGGATGGAATCAAGGAGATGCTCGTGGGAGATTTGGTATCGGAAGAAGTCCGGTCCTTCGCCCTTGAGGTCAAGGTCAAGTCAAGGAATTCATTGGGGACGGGAAATCTGATATCCCTCGATTTTGCCTACGACCTGATCACGGAAACGGGTGTTGAGGCAAAGTTCGAGTCCCAGACTCTTCAAGTTTCCTTCGTCGAAGACATGAAGGAGGTGGAACCGGACGAATCGGTTCTTTCGATTGTGTCCAATCAAAGGGCTTCCCTGATTATCAGGCATGCGATCGAAAGGATCGACGAGGGTTCGGAACGGGAGGCTTTGGATCTTCTTAATCATGAACTTGAAAAGCTGGAGGCCATTCAACGGCCGGAATTAACCGGTGATTCGATTCTGCTGATTCGCTCGACGATTGATAGGATAAACGGAGGTTGGACGAGAACCCGTGGAAGGAAATTCGCTCAGTACGGCGTCAGATCATACGCCAAGATGAGCTCACACGAGTATTGGTGCGCCGAGGATTCCTTCAGTCCCTCCTTTAAGCAATTCAGCGACGACGAGCTTTGAGATTCAACCGTTTGAGAAAAAAGTGCCATAAGAGCAAGTTTCCGCAACTCTTGCTTCCCTTTCCCGAGGCCTCGGTAAGACCGAATCTTCGAGTCAAGGGAACCAAGGACAACCACTTGCTTTTCATTTTCAATGAGGATGGCGGACGCACCCAAATGTGGGAAAATTCCATGTTTTTGAGGCACGGAACAATCCGGAGTTGGGACGAACGAGGAAAGTTGTTACAAGTCATTCCCTTTGAATGGGGGCACCAGCATGGAAGGCAGGTTCACTGGTATTCCGATGGGAGCCTGAGGCGGATCTGGAATTGGCGCTATGGAAAGATGCACGGCCGTTGGATGGAGTGGTTCGAGAACGGGGTCACTTCCTTTCAGGGGCATTACCGTAAAGGCAAGAAACACGGCGAATGGTGGGAATGGTATGAGAACGGAAGACTGGCCGTGGAAGCGAATTTCCTAAATGGCTCCGCCCTGGACCTGAAGGTTTGGAGGCCCGACGGCAAGGTGTGCGAACAGTCATGGGTTTCCAGTGGATACGGTCAATGGATTAGATACGGTCTCGACGGTGAGATTCGAGGTCGCCATGAGATTTCCAATGGAGAGATTGGCTTTGATGAGGAGGATTCCCAAGAGGAATGGTAACCACGGGAATCATGGGAAACTTGAGGTCGTCCCTTGGCCTGGTTTGAGTAAGCGGTTGCCAAGGTTGGCGCCCAGGCTTAGGTCAGAAACCATGAAAGCCCAAATTTTTTCCGTCTTCCTGATACTCGCTCTTGTCTCCGGGGCCTTGTTTGGTGAACCTTCGGGTTTACTTGAACGGGTCAAGCCGGTGGAGGCGGGGATGGATCCCAGGAAGCTCCAGTTGGTGGATCAGAAGATGGGGGAACTGATCGAGCGGGATCGTTTGTCCGGAGGAATCGTGGTGGTGGCGAGGAAGGGCAGGGTGGTTCATTTCGGAACTTATGGCCTGCGGGATCGGGAAGCCGGATTGCCGGTGGAGAAGGACACCATTTTCAGAATCTATTCGATGACCAAGGCGATCACTTCCGTCGCCGCGCTGATGCTTGAAGAGGAGGGTAAGTTGGGTCTTGAGGATCCCCTGTCCGAGTTTTTCCCTTCGCTGAAAAAGATGAAAGTCTGGAAGGATGGTACGCTTGTG
>NZLE01000136.1 GCA_002692605.1 Opitutia bacterium | reverse complement strand
CCTCTTTTTTCTCGGTCTTTTCAAGGGCTTCCAATTCCGCCTCCAAGGTGGGAAGTTTCCCATGCTTAAGCTCAGCAACCAAGTTCAAGTCGTAGGCTCGTTCGGCTCGCTCCATTTCGGCCCGCATGGATTCGATCTGCTCCCGCAAAACACGAACGTCATCGATCCCCTTGCGCTCGTTTTCCCATCTCCTTTTGATGGTTTCCATCTTGTCTCGAGCGTTGCCAAGATCCTTGCGCAAAGTTTCCAGACGGTCTTTGCTTGATTTATCCTTTTCCTGTTTAAGAGCCGTCTCTTCGATCTCCAGCTGAAGAACGCGACGACTGATTTCATCCAGTTCGGCAGGCATGCTGTCAAGCTCGGTGCGAATCATTGCGCAGGCCTCATCCACCAGATCAATCGCTTTATCGGGAAGAAAACGATCGGAAATGTATCGATTCGAAAGAACCGCAGCATGAACCAACGCTTCATCTCTGATGTTGACTCCGTGATGAATCTCAAAGCGTTCCCGCAAACCTCGTAAAATTGAAATAGTGTCCTCGACGTTAGGCTGATCGACGAGAACGGTTTGGAAGCGACGCTCCAAGGCGGCATCCTTCTCAATGTGCTGACGATATTCGTTGAGAGTGGTTGCGCCGATACAATGCAATTCTCCTCTTGCGAGCATTGGCTTTAGCATATTGCCCGCATCAATCGCTCCTTCCGCCTTTCCAGCGCCCACGATGGTGTGCATCTCGTCTATGAAAAGAACGATTCTACCTTCTGCTTTGCTGACCTCGGCAAGAACCGCCTTCAGCCGTTCCTCGAATTCACCGCGGTATTTCGCCCCGGCGAGGAGCGAACCCATTTCCAAGGTAAAAATGGTCTTGTCCTTAAGGCCCTCGGGAACGTCCCCTCGGACGATTCTCTGAGCAAGACCCTCGACAATGGCGGTCTTACCGACACCTGGTTCTCCTATGAGCACCGGATTATTCTTGGTCTTTCGGGAAAGAATGCGGATTACACGACGGATCTCGGCATCACGCCCAATCACTGGATCCAGCTTGCCGGCTTTGGCCTGATCAACCAGGTCGATACCATATTTCTTAAGGGCCCGGAAAGAATTCTCCGGTGTCTTTGAGGTCACTTTTCGTCCCCCTCTGAGGTTGGAAAGCGTTTCCTTGATTTTCTTTTCGGAAAGTTCGAAATTTTTCAGAAATTGCTTGAAGGTGGCGGGCTTGCCGACCGCGGTCAATCCGAGCAAAAGGTGCTCGGTACTAACGTAATCATCCTGCATATCCTTGGAAATTTTCTGACCCTTCTCAACCGCCTCGGTCACAGACGAAGATGCATAGGACCGAGCCGTGTTCACGTCCCCTGCGATTTTGGGCAAGTTCTTAAGTTCCCTTTGCAAAGATAGTTGCACCGGGGCGCTTCCAATTCCCATTTCCTCGAGAAGTGCGGGAACAATTCCATTTTCCTGAGCCAAAAGTGCGAAGAGAAGGTGCCAAACCTCCACTTCCTGCTGCCCATTCCTTTTGGCCACCTCCGCCATTTCCCGGATTGCGGAGATTCCAAGCTCGGTGAATTTTTCCGGATCAATGTTCATACTTCATCATGTGCAAGTTGCGTTCCGAATTATCCCCTAATATCCAAGCTAAAGTACGCTCCCAAGAAGAAGTTATCATAGAATCCGCCATACATCTGTGACGTTTCATTGTCCTAAGTACGACCTGTGTGTGCCGTTTTGTCTCGCATTGTCCTTCGGCTGTTTCCTTTTGACGAACACCCCTGCCATGCCAAGCTCGGAAGCCACGACAGACTATCCGAACTTTGATTTTGGGGTAATAAGGTTGAATAAAAGGAGTTGTAAGAAGGGGGAAAATGATTTTCCGCAATACAATTCAAGAAATTTTTAGGATATTGAATGGTAATTTGTAACATTTTCCAAAATGTCACCGTATAACAGAAGTGAAACCTAACGGGGAAACGAAATATGCATTCGCATAAATCAAGGAGACAGGATGAAATGAATCTATGAATAGGAATCTGACTTTACTTTTCTTAGGATTGCTACCTTGCCTAAATAGCCTTGGTGCAATGGATGAAAAAACGGTCTTGGTTCATTACATGCCCTGGTTTTCGGCAAAGCCCGAGAGCAAGGAGTGGGGTTGGCATTGGACTATGGATCACTGCGACCCGAATTTTGTTCAATGGGAAGGCAAGCGAGAAATCGCTTCCCATAATTATCCTCTGATTGGGGTCTATGATTCGGGGGACAAGTGGGTTCTCGAATGCCAAGTTCAGCAAATGAAGTTGGCTGGTATCGATGGAGTCATCATCGATTGGTATGGCATCGATTCGATCAATGATTACCCGATGATCCATGAAAACGTGAGGCTTCTTGTTTCCATTGTAAAAAAAGCAGGTCTAAAGTTCGCAATATGCTACGAGGATCGATCGATCAAGCAGGCCATCGAAAAAAAGTTAATCGAGCCAAGTGAGGCAGTGACCCAGGCGCGAAGGAGTTTGAATTGGTTGGCGAAGAATTGGTTCTCCGACTCCGCTTACCATCGAATCGAAGATAAGCCCGTTCTTCTGGTTTTCGGTCCTCTTCAACTGACTGGCGAGGCGTGGGGTGAGACCATTAGGGATTTGGAGCCTGAACCTCTTACCTTCGCGTTGCCGCATCTGGCGGAGGAGGCGGGATTCGATTCCGCTTTTGCTTGGATACCCGTAAAGGAAGGTAAAAGAATCTCTGAAAGGCAATGGAAGACCGAATTGGATAGCCTCTATCAGAACCGATCTCAAAAAACACCTGTAATTCCCGTCGCCTTTCCCGGTTACCGGGATTTTTACGAACAGGCAAAGGCTGGCTCAAGCTATGGCTCGATCAGTGAATTGGAGGGAAAAACTTGGGAGGATTCGTTGAATCTCGCGCTTCGGCAAAATTCTCCGCTCCTGCAAATCGCAACCTGGAACGATTACGGAGAAGGAACGGTGGTCGAGCCCACTCGATCCCTGGGGTACAGATACATTGAGAAGCTGAGTGAAAAATTAGGTGTCTCCGCAACACTTTCCGATTTATCTCTCTCCGCCGAATTGCTCCAGATAAGAAAGCGCTCCCCTGAGAACAGCGTTTCCAGAAAGGTTTTGGAACAAATTTCAGAGCTTATCTTTGCGCAAAGGTACGAAGATGCCCGCAAGGCTCTCGGTCAAGTCAAGGCGACGGAAAGCCAATGGCCTGCCTTCTTTGCGGATGGTCCTGATGGGGTTGATCCGAACTACCTGCTCGTTTCCGACGTTGCCTACAATGAGCAAGCCCAAATTTCGGAATACGGCCAAGCTCGTTGCAGGCTCGACCTCTATGCTCCCGCAAAGGGTAAGAACTTGCCGGCGGTCATCTGGTTTCATGGCGGGGGAATTACCAAAGGGCACCGCTCGATACCCCTGCCCCTTCGCAAGCAAGGAATCATCGTAATCGCTGCAAACTACCGCTTAAGTCCAAGAGCCAAAGCTCCCTTGTACATAGAAGATGCAGCGGCAGTCGTGGCTTGGGCGATTCGCAACGTCCATCGCTTCGGAGGCTCCCCGGACTCCATTTTTGTAAGCGGGCATTCGGCAGGGGGCTACCTGGCAAGTATGATCGGCTTGGACTCTCGTTATCTCAAAGCCCATGATCTGGACCCGGCAATGATTGCCGGGCTGATTCCTTTAAGCGGACATACCATAACCCATTTTACCATCCGTGAGGAAAGAGGGATCCCATGGCAACGGGTGATCGTCGACGAATTCGCTCCCATCCATCACCTAGGGCGGAATGCTCCACCGATCCTCTTGATCACCGGAGACCGTGAGCTTGAGCTCTATGGCAGGGATGAGGAAAACGCCTATTTTTGGAGAATGATTAAAAAAACCGGACATCCTGATGTCGCAATTGCCGAAATGAAGAATCATCATCATGGAAACATGCCCATTCCTTCCTTCCCTCTTCTCTTGGAATTCGTAAGGGGAAGAAGCATACCCCGAAAGGAAAAGTGATTTTGATGAACAAAAGAGAACGTGTAGAATTCATTGATCTCAAATTAAACGAACTCTACCCGGAACCTCCCATACCCTTGGACCATTACGATGAATACACCCTGCTCATAGCGGTGCTATTGTCGGCTCAATGCACCGATGCCAGAGTCAATTTGGTGACTCCTGCATTATTTTCCCTTGCCTCCAATCCGGAAGCAATGGCCAAGCAGGACCTCGATTCCATTAATGCAATCGTGCGACCATGCGGCTTAGCCCCTCGCAAGGCGTTGGCGATTTCGAATCTTTCCAAAATTCTCATTTCCGAACACAGTGGCAAGGTCCCTTCCTCCTTTGAGGCCTTGGAGGCTCTTCCGGGAGTTGGTCACAAAACCGCATCGGTGGTCATGTCACAAGCTTTTGGCCATCCTGCGTTTCCCGTGGACACGCACATTCACAGACTCGCTCAAAGATGGAAACTGAGCAATGGTAAGAGTGTTGCTCAAACCGAAAAGGATTTAAAGCGTTTGTTTCCAAAGGAGAGATGGAATGCCTTGCATTTGCAGATCATTTATTATGCAAGAGAACGCTGTCCCGCTCATGCCTGCCACGGTCTCGAATGCATCATTTGTAAAAGCTGCTTTCCCGAACGGAAGAGAAAAGTCAAAACCCAAAAAGCCTAACCTGCATTAACGAACATTTTTGGGCGAGCGGTTTTCAATCGATTGACCGCTTCCTCGCTGAGCTCGGTTTCGAAAAGATAAACCTCCCGCAAATTTGTCATCGAAATAAGCACGTCGACAAAAGAGTCATCCAATTTGACCCGAATAAGATTCAGATATTCAAGCTTGGAAAGATCCCTGAGGTTTCGAGCTCCATTAACGGATATGCCCGTGGTACCCTCAAGAATGAGTTTCTTGAGATTACCCAATTTCATAATCGATGCAATGCCCTGATCCGTAACTTTTGAATTGGTGAGATCAAGGGAAACGATATGACTGGAAAGCGTCAGAAGAGTACCCAAGTCTTCGTCCTTTATGCTTAAATCCGGATCAGGTGAGGTGATGATTTGAAGTCCTTTCTCCTTTTCCATGGGTTGGATTCTTATACCTGAAAATCGCAGGGTCTCCAAAGCATCCTCACTGATAATGATCTCATCCATATTTTTGGGTTCAACTAAGGCAGAGCTCTTTTCTTCATCGGCCGAAGGAGAGGCAACTCCGGACAAAAGATCATCAACGGGCACTCCAAATTTCCTTAGGACCGGAGCAACTTGGTTCGGCATTGCGAAATAGGCGCCAACTACGCAACCCGCTGCCAAAACCAGCAAGAAGGTAAATACCATCAAGGTGGAAAAAATTCGGGCGAAAATTCCTTTCTTTGGACGAATGATAATCGTTTTGGGCTTATTCAATCCCTTGACCGTTTGGGTTCTTTTACCGGTGGGTTTGGGAGTCGCCTTTAGTTTGGAACGATCGGCCTCCTCATGGGTTTGGGTTCCATCTTCATGGGCTTCGCTTGGGGTTTCCGCTGTCTGGGTCATCTGGTCGGAAACCTCTTCGTTCAACAAATTCCCCAAAACACTCCATTCAGCGGATCCTTCATAGAGAGCAAGATCCGTTGCAAGCAATTGACCGGCCTCCAAAAACTGACAAGCCTGTTCCTTGGTGTATGGGCCAAAGGTCTGTCCGTCTCTGGATACGTAGAGGTTCATTAACAATCTGGATTCACTAATTTCGGGTGTACTTGAAATAAGTAAACGACTCGAACATAAAAAGAGTGAGAGCTTAAAAATTCAACGTAACCGGAGAGTCTTTTGGTGAGGGAAACCTTTCTTTGTGTGAATACGCCTGAGTGTCGCTTGAAAAGCGCAAAATGACTTTCGAGGAAGTCGAGCCGTTGCGAGAACGACTATTACTCGGGAAAGTCAGGCAAGGGAGGTAATCCGTCCGCCTGCGCCTCGGTTCCTTCGGGTAATCCAGGCAAGGGAGGCAATTCGTTTGAACCATCGGATGACTCCGGCAAGGGAGGCAAGCCAGTCGCTTCAACGCCATCCGCTTCCGGCAATCCGGGCAAGGGAGGCAATTCGGTTGACCCGTCTGATGACTCCGGCAAGGGAGG
>NZLE01000135.1 GCA_002692605.1 Opitutia bacterium | reverse complement strand
TGTTGAAAGTTATTGGTCTTTTCTTCAACGGTTATTAACAGAAGAAAATTTTGGCATTATTAAAAATTTTGAGGAGCTAAAAGAATTAAAAAAGTGATCTTATATCGCTTTTATAGTGCTCTATACCGTACCAGCTCCTCTCTTTTTTCTGGGAGATTTGAGCTCTAAGCAAACCACTTAAAATGTGGGTTTGAATGAGGAAATCAGGCGATTATGATGAAAAAAATTACAACACGTCCTGAAAATCAGACCCAAGCGGCATGGAATGCTTTCTCAGGTGCGACAGGAAATCGCCAACCAAGTAGATGGAGCCGGTTATCAAAAGGGTCGAGGATTCATCCACTTCCTTGAGTTGACGGTCAAAATTTGCGCAGGAGCCTACGGTTACCCTTCCCAAGAAATTTTCCGGGATCAATTTCTTCAAAACGCTTACGGAACACGCTCGGGGCTGTTCGATTTCAAAAAGGCGAATTTCTTGAGCATACGGAGTGACGGCTTTGATCACTTCCAGTGCCCGCTCTTCCCCTGATGCTCCCAACCATACGACAACCGATTCCCTTAAGTTTCGAAGATTCTCCTGAAGGGCGATCGCACCCTCTTGGTTATGGCAAGCGTCCAAAATCATCGATGGGTTACCTTCGATCAACTGCCATCTACCCTCGAGACTCACTTTGCCTAATGCCTTTCGAACTTTTTCCCGCTCCACCGGAAAAGCTTTGGCGATTTTCAAAACCGCCCGATAAGCCAAGGCCGCATTGCGCTTCTGATGCTCACCCACTAGGTTGGTTTGCGGAAATTCGATTGCTTGGTGATCCTCCATGCTTTCGAGAGAAGAGGATTTCGAATCCGCGTCCTCCCTGATGACTTTATTCGCCGCATCAGGAAGCCATCCGGTAAGGGCAGGGATTCCACGCTTGATTATACCTGCCTTTTCTCGAGCGATTTCTTCAATTGAATGACCAAGAATGGAACAATGATCCAAAGCGATCGTGGTGATGATGGAAAGGATCGGCTGGACTACGTTCGTGGAATCAAGCCTTCCGCCCAGTCCCGTTTCCAAAATCGCCAAGTCAACTTTCCGTTCCGCAAAAACGAGAAAAGCCATTGCCGTCATCATTTCGAAAAAGGTTGGGCCCAAACCCACTTTTTCCGCCTCCATTTCATCCGCGATGGGCTTGATGAAACGAACGTATTCCTCAATTCCATGAAGAGGCAGAACTTTTCCGTTCACTCTGATTCTTTCGCCCAATTCAACCAAGTGAGGCGAAGAAAACAACCCTACCTTGTATCCATTTTCACGATAAATGGAATCCAGCATTGCGCAAACGGAACCTTTTCCATTGGTTCCTGCCACATGGATGATGGGAAATCGTCTATGAGGGTTGCCAAGCATGGGAAGCAGTCTTCGCATGCGGTCAATGCCATAAGAAGAGCCTCGATTCCTAAGACCGTAGAGATAATTCAGTGTATCATTCACTACCCTACTCTACCAAAACTCACGGTAAAGGGTTAATGCAAGTGGGAGTCAGGCTTGTTTTTTTCCGGTACTTTTTCGCGGGGTTCCGGATGGTTTTCTTTTGGTACGGGAGTTCGCATTGGCTCGTTTGGAAACGGCTTTGGTCTTGCTTGGATTTTTTTTCAGATTCGCGTGACCTAAGAGGGAAATCAAACTAATCAAACGATCCCGCATCTCATGTCGAGTTACGATTTGATCGATCAAGCCTCGATCCAATAAAAATTCCGACGTCTGGAAGCCTTCGGGCAAGTCAGCCCTCGTTGTTTCCTTGATCACCCTTCTACCGGCAAAACCAATCAGAGCTTTGGGTTCGGCCAATATTACGTCACCGAGGGAGGCGTAGCTTGCCATGACTCCTGCCATGGTTGGATTGGTTAGGACTGAAAAATATGGGATTCCCGCTTCCGCCAAACGGGCAAGGGCAGCGCTTGTCTTGGCCATTTGCATGAGACTGAGGATTCCTTCATACATCCTCGCTCCACCCGATGCGGATACGATGATTACGGGAATTTTCATTTCCAACCCTCGCTCGATGGATCGAGTGATTTTCTCGCCTACGACGGATCCCATGCTGCCACCAAGAAAACGAAAATCCATGACCGCCAAACTTACGGAGTTTCCTCCCATTTCCCCGACTCCGGAAATCACTGCGTCTTCCAACTTGGTTTTCTTGCGGTTCTGTTCCAGTTTATCCTCATAGGACGCCACACCCTTAAATTTAAGTGGGTCAACCGAGCGCAGATCGGAGTCTTGCTCAACGAAGGTATTTTTATCCAAAAGAGATTCGATTCGGTCCGGAGCGGACAGTGGAAAATGATAACCACTTGAAGGAACGACCATTAGGTTCTTTTTCAATTCCTTGGCAAAAACCATGTCTCCCGTTTCAGGACATTTGGTCCACACACCCTTGGGAACGCCCTCCCGAGCTTTGACGCTTACTTTTGAATATTTCGGTTTACTGAAGAAAGCCATGATCGACTATTCTCTCACCCATGGCCCAAAGTGGCAACGGCAATTCTTCGAAATCCCTCCTTCCTTAAAATTTGAGCGCATGCGTCTAAGGTCGCCCCGGTTGTAAAGACGTCATCAACCAGAACGATTCTCCTTTTCCTTTCCAAGGAAACTCCAGGTTTAAGAACAAATGCTCCCCTTACGTTTTCCTTTCTTTCCTCGCGATCATTTTTCGTTTGCGTCCGAGTATTCCTTATTCGCTTTAGACAATCGGACAATTCGCTATTTTCTCCAACTTCCTTAACCATGGCTTGAGCAATCCACAGGCTCTGGTTGTACCCTCTCGATCGCATTCTCCTCGAATGAAGGGGAACAGGCACCAGGATCGAGTTTTCCAAGAAGGGAAGAAAATCGGGGACTCTCTCCTTCCATGCGGAAAAATCCCTTATTACGTCTCGGGCTCCTCGGTATTTCAATTCATGGATTAACTTTCGACCACATTGATCAAGGGCGAACATACATCGACCCTCGTCAAAGGAGAAATCATTCTCTCGACAGCTCGAGCAAAACAATCCCTGGAAATCGATCCCTGCCATGGAAATCCCACACAACTTGCAACGAGCGCCGGAAATCCAAGCGATTTTGTCAAGGCACTCCAGGCAAGTGTAATGATCTCCGTCCAAGAATGAAGATTCTTCGCAGATTGGGCAGAATCCTGGGAAAATCAAATCGATCAGCCAATTCCAATGTCTCTTGAGTAATTTCCTATTCAAACGAACCAAGGCTTTCGATAAAAAACCTTCTCCAAGCTCAATCCTTTTGCAGGCGCGCTTACCACTCGCTCCGTCCGGATGCGACTCTTAAGGATCTCTTCGACTTCCCTTGGTTTCATTTTTCCCGAACCCACGTCCAACAAGGCTCCGACCATACTTCTTACCATCTTGTAAAGGAAACCCTCTCCTTCCACCACGAATTCGATGAGGTCTTTCCTTTCAGCGACCTCAACTTTCCAAACTTTTCTAACACTACTCCGCTCGTCTCTCGCTCGGTTAACCGAGAAGGCTGAAAAATCATGCTCGCCGATAAAGAATCCCAAGGCTCGGTTAATCTGATCGCAGTCAATTTTTCGATTTTTCAAGGAATGAGCAAATCGCTCGTCTCGCGGTTTCGCCCATCCTCGTATCGCTCGGTAACGATATCTTTTGCCCTTGGCTGAAGAAAGGGCATGGAAATTAGGTTTTGCAGGGAGAATCTCCAAGGGAACAATTCCCGCTGGGAGCTTTGCCCGCAGAGCCTGTAACATCGATCCGCAAGTGTGTGGCCAAGGGCCATCAAAATGAAAAACCTGTCCGTCCGCATGAACTCCCGCGTCCGTCCGCCCGGCGCCGACCGTACGAATCACTTGACCGAAAATTTCCTTCAGAACATGCTCGATCCGGTCCTGTACCGCCAAACCGCTCGGTTGCTTTTGCCACCCGTCGAAATCAGTCCCGTCGTAGGAACAGAGGCATCGCCATCTCTTCGACTCTCCCGCTGGTTTGCCCTTTGGCATCGCAGTCAGACTCCCCCCGGATCGGACTTCGTCGAAAGAGCAAGAAAATCCTGCAGAATCAAGCAGGCCGCGGTTGCATCAATCTTTCCACTTTGGCGAACCTTGTTCGTCTTCGCCTTCTTTCCAATGGATTCTTCGGCCGCAACACTGGTCAATCTTTCGTCCACACGGCTTACCAACAATCCAAATCTTTCGGTAAGTTCCTTGGCAAACTCATCGACTTCCTTGGCTCGAGTCCCCAGTTTCCCATCCATATGAATGGGGTAACCTAGAACGATCCGATTAATCCGACGTTGTTCGACGTGCATTGCCAATGCCTCCCAGCAACCTTCTCGCTCGACCCCGGGAATGGCCCCTATGGGCAAAGCCACGCCAAGCTCATCCGCATAGGCCAAACCAATCCGCTTGGTTCCATAATCGATCCCAAGATAATGCTCCATTCAGATCACCTCGCTAGGATAAGTCGGGACGCTTTCGGGCAACTTCCTGGGCCAAGGCCTTGACCTCCTGAGCGTAATCCTTGTGGCAAACCATGGTCGCGTCTTCCGATTGCACGACGATGAGATCCTTGACTCCCAGCAAAGCGACGCAATGTCCCGATTCGGCAAAGGTCAGGTTGCCTTCCGCATCCATGGCAACTCCTTCTCCCTTAAAGACGTTCCCTTGAAGATCTGCTGGGTAGTGCCGGGCAATTGCCGGCCATTCGCCAACGTCATCCCAGTCAAAATCGGATTCCAGCATCACCACTCTTTCGGCTTTCTCCATCACTGCAAAATCTATGGAAATCTTTTCCAAACTTGGATAAACCTTATCCATACAATCAGCAAGAGACCCTATTTCCCGCCAGGTTTCCTTTAGTTCCTGCAATCCCCTTGCCAAGGAAGGAGTATGCTTTTGCATCTCCTTGAGAATGACCGGTGGTCTCCAGACAAACATACCCGCATTCCAAAAGTAATTTCCCGAGTCCAGGTATTGACGGGCTTTTTCCAAATCCGGTTTCTCGACAAAACGATCGACGACCGAAACCGAACGGGAAGTCATACCATTAAGCTCTTCACCCTTTTGCAAATAACCGTAACCCGTGGAAGGGAAAGTAGGTGAGATCCCGATCGTAACCAAGCAGTCATCGGATTCCGCAGCCTCGAATGCGGCCGAAAGAACGGAGCGAAAACCAGCGCCATCCTCTATCACATGATCCGCAGGTAAGAGGGCAAAGGCCGCGTTTTCATCTTCCGACTCCACCAACAAGGCAGCCAAGCCCACGGCGGCGGCGGTATCACGGCCCACAGGTTCCCCTATGACGCGTTTCGGGATAAGACTCGGACAAGTTTCCAAAACCGATTCTTTCTGTTCTTCGTTGGTGATCACGAAAATTCTTTCGGTTGGCACCAAGCCTTCCAACCGGTCAATCGTTTGAGCCAACATCGCCGAATCTCCAACGATCGGCAACAAATGCTTGGGGCGCTTAAGTCGACTTTGAGGCCAGAAGCGTTCACCCCGACCACCAGCCATAATTACGACGTATCTATTTTTCATTTTTGTCTCTTACCCATGAAATTTCCCTCATCGGATTGCGAGTAAAAAACCCTCTCCATCCTTGGAAATCGATCAATTTCAATGACAATCCATCACGAGCGAATCTCTCATCCCGCTTGCCAAGAGCCCTCGCTTTCGATATTCGATGAAGGTTTTTACAACAGGCATGAAACGTAGCCACCATTGCAATCAACTTCGTAAAGATAACGCAGGATCCGCTTCCACTCTAATTGGATGGATTGATTCCTTACGCGATCATGGGGGCGTATTTTTTCTTGATTTACGGGACCGAGAAGGGAAAACGCAGGTTGTGCTCGATCCGGAAAATCAAACTCTTTCCGAACTGTTCCCCAAGCTTAAGCCGGAAAGTGTCATTCAAGTGGAAGGGGAAGTTCGCGAACGCGAACAAGGCACCGAAAACGCCAACCTGGACACTGGCGACATTGAACTCTTCGCCCATTCCATCGTAGTTCACAACCAATCAAAGACCCCTCCTTTCCCCCTCGATGAGTCAGCCGACAAGGTTGGCGAAGACTTGAGACTGACCTATCGTTACCTCGATCTTCGTCGTCCTTCGAACTTGGATTGCCTGAAACTTCGTCACCAAGCTTCCCTATCCATAAGAAAGTATTTCGACGAACAGGACTTCTTGGAAATCGAAACTCCCATGCTTTTCAAAAGTACCCCCGAGGGAGCCCGCGAATTTCTTGTTCCCAGCAGACTGAATGAAGGAAAATTTTACGCCCTGCCTCAATCCCCACAACAATACAAGCAAATGCTGATGGTAGCGGGGATCGAACGCTACTATCAGCTTGCCCGGTGCTTCAGGGACGAAGATCTAAGAGCTGATCGACAACCCGAGTTCACGCAGATTGACCTTGAAATGTCCTTCATCGACCGGGAGGACATGTATGCCCTGATCGAAGGTTTGCTCAAGACCGTTTGGCTTGAAACACTTGGAGAGGAGATTCAAACCCCTTTTCTTCGTATGCCTTTTTCCGAAGCCATGAATCGCTTTGGCTCCGATAAGCCCGACATGCGCTTCGGTATGGAACTCCAGGATTTATCCGAGGACTTTCGATCCTCCGACTTCAAGGTTTTCGCCGGAGCCGTCCAGTCCGGCGGTTCCGTCAAAGCGTTCAATGCCAAAGAATTGGCTGACCTCACTCAGGGAGAACTCAAACACCTTGAAGATACCGCAAAATCCTTGGGCGCGAAAGGATTGGCTTTCATCAAATCCGAAAACGGCGAATGGAAATCCCCCATTCTGAAATTCTTATCCGAAACCGAACGAGAGACTCTTAAAATCAAATTGAAAGTCGAGGAGGGAGATATCGTTTTCTTTGCCGCAGGAGCATGGGAAAGCTCCTGCAACATTCTAGGACGCATCCGATTGGAAGCCGCTGCCCTCGTTGAGAAAAGAGGACGCGCATTGCGTCTTCCCAAGGATTGGAAATTCCTTTGGGTGATCGATTTCCCGCTCATGCATTACGAGGAGGAAGAAGGACGTTACGTTGCCTCTCATCATCCCTTTACCGCTCCTGTTGAGGAAGATTTGAACCTCATCGAAACCGAGCCCAAGAAAGTCAGAGGGCAGCATTACGACATTGTGCTGAACGGCGTGGAATTGGGAGGAGGAAGTATCAGAATTCATCAGCCCGAGATACAAAAGAAAATTTTTGAAGAGGTCCTGCAAATCCCTCCTGAAGTTGTTCGAAGTCGATTCGGCTATATGCTCGAATCCTTCGAATATGGAGCTCCACCTCATGGTGGGATCGCTTTGGGCTTAGACCGCCTGGTTACCATTCTGGCGGGCAAGGAAAGTATTCGGGACGTCATTGCCTTTCCCAAAACGCAAAAGGGACAGGACCTTATGACCGACAGTCCGGGGAGCGCCACGGATCGCCAACTTCGTGACCTCAAAATTCAATCGATCGCCGAGGAAAGCTAAATTATAGAACTTGTTGGAGCTGGGCCAATTGGAATCATTCCAAGGGAAAGTCGCGCTGCTCTAGGCACGGGCCATTGGATCTCAAACCAGAGGTAATTCGGGAGATAATCCTCCGAAGAATCAGTTTCGGCATTATACTTGAAAGATTCGGTTCCCTTTTGCTGGAACGGTGTGTGAAATTTGCGCAAAAGAAGAATTTTCACATGGAAAATTCGCTCAGATTGAATGGTTTTCAAATCTTGGCATACGATTTGCAACCTGATGTGTAATTCATGACCTTCTACAAGGTAAATAACTGAAAACCAAATAGTAACATAATGAGAAAATT
>NZLE01000134.1 GCA_002692605.1 Opitutia bacterium | reverse complement strand
ACGCATAACCATCGAATTGTCTGCTTTCGTAAATATAAACCCTACGCGTGGTAATTTCAGATTTGTTGTCCCAGCCATCCATCACGCGGTATTCGATGGTAAGGGTGGTCATGTCAAAATTCGTCAGATCCGTTTTGTTTAGATCTCCAAAAGCATGACCACCGCCGGCATCCTCACCATCAACGTCAGGGACTTTTGCCGGAGAACTCGATGCATTGGCATCCGTAGGAATCAGTTGCGTGTTGTATCCGTAATTGTCAGCCTGCATGAGATCCTGCCAATCCTTCATGGTGTAATTATGCTTTTCAAACCAACTGAACAGGTGAATTTTTCCTGCTCCTTCGCTACATTCATCCATGGACGCCCGGTCACCAACCCTCACAATGAGATGACCTTCACCAATTCCATCGCCATCCAAGTCAGGATACCCATCCTTTAGATCAAAGAAGGCATTGTCGTCCTCGGCATAGACTCCTGGGTCCACGAAGTCGTAATTTGAACGAAGCAAACGATGTTCCCCACCGGCGAAGCCGGTTGCGTTCAATTCCGGATTCGACGCAGAGTCCTCGGGGCTATCGGTAAAAGGAGCGTTTTGTCCATTCGAACCAGCTGTACCCGCAGCATAGCCCTGACTAGTCAGAAAAGTGGATTGGTTGGCATTGGCAGAGGCGGAGGAGGCAAACCTGAGAAAATCATGAATCTCAGAATTTCCTATCATGGTAATAACCGGAGGTTGGTAGTCACCGACTTTTAGATAACGAACAAATCCATCGCTTTGGTTTCCCGAATCATCGGTCAAATAGATCGTTGCCTTGTACCCCAGGCCCACATCCCTTTCTTCCGGGTAAATTGCACCAGGAACGAAAGGGGGATCAAAAGTCACGGACCACTTCGGATTTCCGTTTGGTCGGGTTGCTCCGAATTGCAGATTTTGGTCGAAATTATTTGCATCCTCTCCGGAAAGTCCGGTCAGCATGTACCCGGCAACCGAGGATTCATCCATGACGTTAGGATTCACGGTGGACTTGTAGTCAACCGTTAGAGTCGAATTGAAATCGGAAAAAACAATGCTAGGCGCCTTCGTGTCCTTAACGATCAGTCTGCGCGTAACGATATCGGAGGTGTTGGGAGGGATGGAAGGATCAATGGATAGGTCCGTTGCGGTGTACTCGATCAGATATTCGGTATCCAAAACGGTTGCGTCAATTGTCGATGCCACGGCCTCCGCGACGGTATTCGTATCCGAATTATCATGGATCGTACCCAACTCGGTTCCGGTTGAATCTTTGATGACCCGCTTAATTCGGTCGGTGACAATACCATCCACTTTATCGACGGCACGAAGAATCAGGGTTTGTCCGCTCAGGTATGAAGAGTTTGCATCGCCGGCAGGATCGTAAAGCTTTACAAGGCTACCAGCCAAATCCGTATACCGGTCGGAGGAGGAAGGATCTCGACTCGCTTCGATCACAACCTTTTTGGAAGTCGTATCAGGCTCGGCAAAAACCGTTGGTTTTTCGGTGTCAATGATATACAAATCGCGAGCATTGCTTAGATTGGACACTTCTCCGGATGACTGGGAAACGGAATAACTCACTCGGTATTGAATGATCTCATTAGGAATCACCGAGCTTTGGATCGTGGTTATGGTACTCGCAAAACTCATGGTCAGATCCGTGTCGTTACGAACGTAGACTCCGGGATCTTCAAGGACGGTTTGACCGCCGGAATCGACAACGCGAAAAGCGCTGTAGTGCCCGCGAGATCCCTTCTCATCGGTTACGATACTCTCGAATCCCTCAAACAGAACATTCTCAGGTTTGGCATACAGATAAAAATCGGATTGAGAAGTCAGCACCAGCGTAACGTTGGAATCAAAGGAACTTCCCAATATGCCTGCCGGTTGTGCTCCGTTTCTGTATTGAAGGCTTGAGGGTACGGGGTGCTCGGAATCGACTATGGGCATGTTTTCCAATTCCACCGGGTTTACTGACTGAAGTGCGTTTCCTTGTAACAAGGCGTCATGGGTTATTAGGGCAACTTGAGGAGCGATCGTGTCTATGACCTCAATTTGTCTCTCGACTTTCGCTTGGTTGTCATTCTGATCCTTCGATTCGTAAGTTATCTTATGGGCTCCGACTGTAGTGAACCCCAATTGCTCAACGGTTGAGAAGTCCATTTCCTCCTCTTCCGCCCCCGTCAGGCGAAAGAGTTTTGCCTCAACCTCAACTTGCTGGTCATAGTTGTCAGAAACCACCGCTCCGGGGTCTTCGAAGCCGAACCCACCCTGCAGATTAGGAAAATCCACACCTTGCGAACCTTCGTTCATCACGATTGCAGGCGGAGTGCTGTCGACAATGCGAACTTCACGATCAACGGTGCTCACGTTACCGAGCGGATCAGTGACCACGTAGCGAATCAGATGCTTTCTCCAATCGGAATCTCCTTGTGCATGACGGACTCCTTGCTCATCGACGTAATACGAGGTGTCTCCCTGATAGGGAGGACCATAATAATTAACGACCGTGGGATCGATGGGTGATGGAAGATCAGGACTTTTCAAACCGCTTGAATTGACCAAATAGGCATTGGTCGTAACGTATTCGTTGAGGTTTCTCGGTTCCAAGCCTTCGCCGATTTCCTTGTAGGCAGTGACTCCTGGATCCACAAACTCCGTATTTACCTCATGCCAGTGGGGGTCCTCTCCATGCATGACTATGATTGGTAACTTGAAAGGGGAATTCAAAAGAACAATTTGGCGTTGGATGGAACTGACGTTTCCGGAAAGGTCGGTCAACTCATAGGTCAAACGAAAGGTAACGTCCAAGCTGTCCTGCTTCTTAGCTTCGGCAATGATTTCCTCGATGGTTGAACTCGTTGACGCATACGCCATGTTATCACCATCCACAAGCTTCTCAACGGAGACCGAGAACCTTCCGGATTCCCAATCGATCAACCCTTCCAGATTATCGAGTCCGAAAGCACCCGGATCCTTGAACACGTTTGAGGAATTAACGTCAACGTAGATAGGATTTGCACCGTAAAGCGTAAGCACGGGCGCTATCTCGTCATAGACCTCCACCCACCTGCTAATGGGTTCGGCTTGGTTGCCCGAAGGATCCGTTATGTTTTGATAAGTAATTTCGTAAAGCCCCGCCACTTCCATATTCGCCTGACCGAAGGCACTCTCTTTCGCACCCTTGCCAAGTTCGAAACCAAGGTGCTGTTCGATTTCGGATTGCGAATAGTAATTGTCCAAGATGATTACCCCCGGGTCTAAGTCTCTGGCAAAATCCACCCCATTCGCAGGCACTAGACTGATACCCGAAACATTGTATTTCACACCTTCCACCCTCATAGGGGAATCTTGCTCGAACCCATCGGAAACGGAAAGGATTGGTGGCAAGCTGTCCACCACTTTGACTACAAGGTTAATGCTTGTGGAAACGGGCTCTCCCGAGGGAAGATTAGCTTGGCGAAGAGCAAAATCCCCCACTGAAAGATTCAAGGTGGTTTCCTGATTCAAAAGCGAGTAATCAACTTTTTCGGCATTGATCACTTTTACGTGATCGGTCAAGTCCGACCCATCATAGTACTGTGCCAGGTAATTGGGGAAATCGGAAGACGGTTGGGAAAGAATTTGGAAAGGACCTTCATCTGCGACCGGATAGGACAAGTTTTTCCTCATCACTTGATAAAAAAGCACATTATTGCCATTTGAAATGGTCGACCCATACTTGCCTGGCGTTACTGACAGTGCGGGAGGAGTGGCAATGACTTCAACGGTGCGGGCAACCGAAGTCGACAAACCTCTCAGATCAGTAACTTCATAAATAATATCGTAGTTGCCCGGAACCAAGAGATTGGGTGGATTCAAAAGTTTGGCGGATGAGGCAATGTCGTTACTCAGGAAATCCTTGGCCTCGATCCATGGATCAAAATCGGAAAAAGGCTGAGGAGTCATCTCAATGACTATCAGATCATCCCCAACTATGGAAGCCGTGGGATGCCCACCGACAAATGGCTCCGGTGGCTTTGAAGAATTCGGTCCGCCAGCCAAAATCGCTGGAACGGAGGGAGGAGACAAAGCGGGTTCGGGAACGTCAACCGTAACCGCGTTTGAGATATTTTCGAATGAAAATTTCGAGGAAGCGGTCTCCGCCTCTTCAATCGAAAAGAAGATGTCGGTCGCCAATTCGTGAACGAGCTCCCAATTATCCCCATCACCAAGAGAGGAAAGGGATGATAGACTCGAAACCGAACTCGATTCGCCATCACCGTCTTCCTGAAATCCAGGAAAGATCTGATCAATGGTAGGTGGCAGCGAATTTCCTGTAAGGGCAGGCCCGTAAGTGGATGTCAAATCAATCAGCCCGCCGGTCTCGGAAGCCATTGCATCACCCAATTTTGAAGAGGCCATTTGAATCGATTGACCGGAAACCAAGCTAACTTCGTTTCCATCGATTCCGGAAAATTCAATATCTCCGGAAATCAAGTTGATGCCTCCCGAAATATCGCCGGTGACGGGATTTCGGACAGCCATCATTTGAAACATGGTTCCTCGAACACCGGCAGTACCAAGAGGACTCGTCAGAGTCATAGTCGATCCTTTTTTTAATTTGGGTGCCTTCACGATCAGTTCGCCAAAATCCAAATGAGCCAGCAAATTCGACTGACTGGGCTCCTCCTCGATTTTCGAGGGCTCGGGCACGTTTTCGGAAGAAACGATTTTTTGATCATATTTACGCAAATAGAAACGGCTGCCTGGCTTAATGGTAATCAACGCACCATTGGAGAAAAGAAGTTGAGCCTTCCCATCTTTTCCAGTGACCAGAATGGTTTTCTCGGATATTTTCTTACCTATCGAACTTTGGTCCAAAGTCACCTTGAACTCTTCGTTCAAAGACAGAGAATGAGCCTCGCCTTCAATGGAGGCTAAGATAACGGATGGCTTGATCTTGGGTGAACCGAAGGAAAGTAAGGGCAATGAAAATAAAATCAAAAAGCGAAACAGACTAATCTTGTTTCGGGACAGAAAAAAATGCGCTGGTCGAACCTGGGCAAACAAATGCATTGCACATAGAGTGTAACGCACTCTCCAGCATGGTCGCAAGAGATTTTTCCGCTAAAAGAAAATGCGAGTTATTCCGCTATTTCGCCGGAGTAACTTGAGGAGTCGAGCAAACCGGAGGAACGAGGTGGTGAGGATGGTTGGATTTTAATCATCCAGCCTGCTCCATAAGGATCATCATTGACTTGCTCAGGAGCGTCATTCAAGGCTTCGTTGACCTCTAGAACCTCACCCGTGATTGGCATGTAAAGATCGGAAGCGGCTTTGACGGACTCAACTACCCCAAAAACTGCATTTCCCTCATAAAGCGTACCCGGAGAAGGAAGCTCGACGAAGGTCACGTCGCCCAAGCTGTCTTGAGCGTGATTAGTAATGCCAACCAAGCAGGAACCGTCATCGAGTTCCTTGATCCATTCGTGCTCTTTCGTGTAAAGCAAATCTTCGGGTACTGTACTCATTTTGAAATCAAATTGAGAAAACGAAGGACTGTCGCAAGAAAAAAGGTCTAGGAATGCCCAATTTTTGTGCCATCCTCAACCAATGCGTTTTTGACCACGACCACAATTCCATCACGAACGTAAACGTTTTGTCCTTCATCCGCCCAACCATCGGACAAGCCTTTGGGGGAAAGAATGACGTTCCTGCCAATTCGGGCATTCTTGTCGATGATGGCTTCTTCGACCCGAGTGCCATCCCCAACTCCTATAGGAACTAAGCCTGTGCTTTTCCCCTTGGATTTTGGCTCCGGCGATTCATAGCAATCGGCTCCCATCATAACTACATGATCGAAAGAGCATCCATTCCCAACAATTGACCTGACTCCTAGCATACACCTATTGAAATTGGAATTTCCTACCATACAACCACTTGCAATGGTGGTTCGATTCAAGGAGCAATCACCCAATTTCGCAGTAGGCAAAAGATCGGGGTAGTTGTATATCGGATGCCCTTCTTCATAGAAATCAAAAGATGGCAAATCATCCGTAAGCTGCAGGTTGGCCTCAAAAAAGGATCGAACTGTTCCAATATCTTCCCAGTAGTCATCAAAGACATGACAACGGATGTCCTTTTTCTCGACCAAAGAAGGAATGATTTCCTTGCCGAAATCCGCCGCATCTCCCTCAAGGGCATCAAACATGGAAGCTCCTCCGAAAACGTAAATTCCCATGGACGCCAAACAACGATCTTCCTCTTGGCCGGAAGATTTGAGTTCGGGCGGGACTAATCGGCCAATCACTTCCGGATCCGAAGGCTTTTCAACGAAATCTATGATTCTGGAGTCTTCCCCAATTCGCAACAAACCCAAACCGGACGCTTCGCTCAAGGGAACGGGTTTAGCGGCAACGGTTACCTCAGCTCCCCTCTTCAAGTGGTCTTTCACCATTTTCGAGAAATCCATCCTGTAAAGCTGATCACCCGAAAGTATGACGAAGACATCATTCGGGTCAGCTCCGAAATGTATAAGATTCCTTCGCACTGCATCAGCGGTTCCCTGATACCAATCGTCTCCATGCTCGGTTTGTTCAGCTGAAAGAATTTCCACGAAGCCCTTACCGAAGCGGTCAAATCGATAGGCATCCTGTACATGCCTGTGCAAGGAAGCAGTATTGAACTGACTGAGCAGATAAATTCTGTTATAACCCGAATTTATGCAGTTACTAATGGGTATGTCGACCAACCTGTATTTCCCTGCTAGAGGGACCGCAGGTTTGCACCGCAACTTCGTGAGAGGATAAAGCCGGGTACCCCTTCCTCCTCCCATGATTACACAATGTACTTTCCTCTTCATGTTTACTCCTCGATTAGTCTTGCTCGCTTGTTGAATTTTTTCGTTTCACTAGTATGTGGAGGCCAAAACAAAATTCTCGCAATCACAAAAAATCCCACGCATTTCTTTTTTTCAAAATCTTTTCCCATTCGTTGCATTTCATTACATTGACTTTTTATCGTAAGACATGACTTTCACCCCCAACATCAAGAAATTCAAACAATTGTCAGGCGAATACAATGTAATTGCCGTTCGAGCTGAGTTTACCACAGATGCGGAAACCCCACTTTCCGCCTATGCTAAGTTGGCTGCAAGCAAACCTGCCTTTCTATTCGAATCAGTGGTTGGAGGAGAACAAGTGAGCAGATATTCATTCGTTGGCAGCTCTCCTTATAAAACCATTTCCTGTGGTCACGAGATGACAACAATTGCCAATGAAAAGGGTGAGACTAAAACAACTCCAACCCCTGCGGACCCGCTTCAACTCATCGAAGACGAGCTCTCTGAAATCCGCTATCACGGACTTGAAGAACATCGATTTTCAGGAGGAGCCGTTGGTTTCATAGGCTACGAATATGCGAACCGAATCGAAGAAACGGTGCCTTTGCCGGAGAAGAACGAACTGGAAATCCCACTGCTCTTTTTCATGCTTACCGATGTGCTTGTAATCTTTGACCACGCAAGACAAACTCTGACGGTTTGCGCGAACGCACGAATTGAAGGAGAACCCGAACAAGCCTACCAACGGGCATGCGAAAAAATCCAACAAACTCGAGAAATTCTTTCTCAGTCAAGTACTCTCAAACCCGCACCGTTGCTTGATCCTGATCCATTCGATCTTAAGGCTGGAAACTTCTCCAAGCAGGAATTTGAAGCGCTAGTCGAACAAGCAAAGGAGTTTGTGCGCTCGGGTGACGTGATCCAAACCGTTCTCTCTCAAAGATTCGCAGTTCCGTTCAAACACCCTCCCATCAACCTTTATCGGGCAATCAGAGCGATCAATCCATCCCCTTATATGTTCCTCATGGAAGGAGACGATTTTGCCATTGTCGGAGCTTCCCCCGAAGTGCACGTAAGGTTAATCGGTGATGAAGTTTTGATCCGCCCCATCGCCGGCACACGACCACGTGGAAAGAATAAAGTTGAAGATTCGGATCTTGCCGAGGAGTTACTCGCCGATGAGAAGGAAAGAGCCGAACATCTCATGCTGGTTGACTTAGCTCGAAATGACATTGGTCGCGTTTGCCAACCAGGAACCGTTCGAGCTGCGGAATATATGACGATCGAACGCTATTCTCACGTTATGCACATCGTTTCTCAGGTCGTCGGAACCCTGCGCCCCGATGAAAATGCTTTTGATTTGATGCGGGCGACTTTTCCAGCAGGAACCGTAAGTGGGGCTCCAAAGGTGCGAGCGATGCAAATAATCTCCGAGTTCGAAAAGTTGCATCGAAACGTCTATGCGGGGGCTCTTGGATATTTTGGTTTCGAAGGCAATCATGACTCTTGCATTGCCATTCGAACAGCAATGATCTCCCAAAATACCCTTCACTTGCAAGCCGGCGCAGGTATTGTGGCGGATTCCGTTCCTGAAAACGAATATCAGGAAACGATCAACAAGGCTCAAGGAATGTTAAAGGCCATTGCCTTTGCGGAGCGCATTAGTGAAACGGAGGAAGCGTAAACTATTTGACTATCCTCCCCCGCTCTAAAAACTGAAACCTCCATGCAATCCCAAGAAAAAGAATCGCTGGACATCTACATCCGGCAAATCTCAAAAATTCCTTTGATTTCCGTCCAAGATGAAATCGATTTGGCCAAGAGAATCAGTAAAGGGGATGAAAAAGCAAGAGAGATAATGATTACGGCAAACCTTCGATTGGTCGTGAAGATCGCTCAGGAATATTCGAATATTGGCTTGGCGCTTCTTGACCTCATTAATGAAGGAAACATAGGTTTGATGAAAGCCGTGGAAAGATTCGACCCTTCCAAAGGAGGCAAGCTAAGCACCTACGCCTCGTGGTGGATCAAGCAATCGATCAAAAGAGCCTTAGCAAACCAAAGTAAAACCATTCGCCTTCCCGTTCATATGGTTGATCGGGTCACGCAAATGCGAAGAATTTCATCCGAACTTGCGGAAAAGCTT
>NZLE01000133.1 GCA_002692605.1 Opitutia bacterium | reverse complement strand
CCGAGCCTAAAAATCCGGATAGGACGGTTACGGGCAGCTTTGAGGCAGTTTTCATGCGCTAGTCTTGGGGGGCGCAGAAGGTTTGCTCCATGAGATCAAGGCATTCGATCCAAAACTCGGCATTCATAGCATCGTAGCGCATGGTATCGGGACCGGTCTTCGTGGTGAAAAGGATGTTACTCGGCTCTTCGACAAGTTCCTCAAAGAGGCGATTGAGGCAGTAACCGTGAATCTCACCGCGGGAACCGGGCACGGGCGTCCCTGCCCCTCCCTTGGCATGTTGCCGAAGGGCTTCAAGAACGAAGGAAAGGTCCTGGGGACCAAGTTTAATCTTAAGAGAAACCGCTGCATCACGATGGTCTTCGAAAATCGCATAGATCCGTTTGATCACCCGTTTTGCTTCCGCTTTCCGGTCATCGATTTCCTGTTCGACCTCTGGTAGCGGAGGCTCCTCCGAACCCATTTCAAAGAGAGATCTCACAGTACGGTTTGGTTCTTCATTTTTCATGATCTAAGACTCCAATCAAGGTAGATTGAGTGGGCTTTCCACTCCGTTAAATTTCGCTTAGTCAGAAGAATTCCAGGTAGTAGGCAATCAGACATTTGGTTTTAGGTTGAGGTCACTGGATGACCTTCGGAAGGTGAGAACCGGCGACCCTCTCGTAGGAACAGGCGGGACAGAACGGTGAGATGGGGAAACTCCACGAGCATACCAATAATAAGCACGGCATAGACAAGGGGTTGATCCGGGAGGGCTATTGTCGCAAGCCCAAGAACCAAGGGTGAATTCCGAGCCGTTGTCGTCATGGAGAATAAAATGTGTTTTGGTCGAGAGAGACGAAAGCTCCTGGCGAAAAACTCGCCCATCAGCCAAGTCAGAACGAAAAACATAAAAACCGCGAGCAGGATCAGGGGAAAAGTCTGGGAGTGAATGACTAATTGCGGAGAATGAAAGGAGAAAATGCAAAACACCAAAACGGAAAGCGTCCAGGGAACTAAAGAACCAACGAGGCGTGGAATGGCTTCGAAACGATCAGGTCCCAAAAGCTTCGAGATAAGGAAGCGTACCGACATTGCCAGCAGCAAGGGTATCAGGAACCATTGTCCGAACGTTTTTCCTATTCCAATGAGGTCCAAGCTCGTATCGGAACCGATGAAAAGGCCGAGATAGATGGGGAAAAGCAGGAGTTGGGAGATCAGATTGATGGGGATCAGAACCGAACCAAGGGCAACGTCTCCCCCAGCGATCCGGGTAAAGGCAAGAAACCAATCGGTGCAGGGAAAAAGCAAATAAAGTAACAATCCGGCATAGAGAGCTGGTTGAGAACCGAAAAAAAGCACAGCGAGCACCCATGCAAGAGCCGGAATAACGATGAAATTGGAAACCCATGCCAGAGAAAGAAAACCTAGGTGATCCGAAGCTTTGCGAAGCGGAGAGAACCGCATCTCGAAAAACACCAGAAAAAGCAGAGTGAGAACGAGGGGATCGATGACAGCCCCTAAGTTGCTTCCAATTTGGGGAAAAGAATGACCGGTTCCGAGTCCAAGAAGGATTGCAATGGGAAGCAGAACGGAGAGTCCACTGCCGATTCTCATCTTCAGCTGAAAGCTTTCGGTTCGGGCGCTGCGTCGGAAGGCTCGATGGCGCATTCGCAATTCGTACAGCAATCGAGATCGGTATTTATGAAGCCAGCCTTATCATAAGAGCTGAGTTTCTCGTCAATTTCAGATTTGCCCAGACGGCTGGCGATCTCTCGGGCGACTACCCCAAAACGGGCCCGGAACTTGTAGATGAAGCAAAACAGGGAATTGCGATGAACCAAAGCGGGGCCGGAATAGAAAAGGCCTGGAGTGAGAGTGGATTCATCGGCTTCCTCACTGAAAACGGGCAGATTGTTCTCATCATGGGCAAAGAGTGAGTGGACCGGTTCGAGACCGGAATGAAATCCATTCGCAAGAATCGGCCGAGTATGCGAAACCGAGGGGATTTCATCTTGGTCAAAAAGTGTCCACCAACCTTGGCTCTCTTCGATACGGTGGACATCGGAGTTTTTGAAAAGCTCAAGTTTTTTGGATTTTTCGGAGGATTGCAGGATTTCCCGAAGTCGATCGAAAGTGCGAGGACTGATCGAACGCGAGGGGTCGGGATCATCGGAACTCCAAGGTTCTCCTCTCGAATGCAAAGAGACTGACTTCCCTAAATCCACGAGATTCAAAGCGGCATCCAGCCCACTTTCATATCCTCCTATAACCGTAAATTCATCGCCTTTGAGTTCGTTCCAATCGTTGACTTTCGAAGAGTGGAGCGCTAGTTCCGCGCCCGGAAAAGCCTGATCGCGGGGCGAGAAAAACTGACCGGTCGCCCACACTACGACGTCCGCCTTAAGATCACCCTTTTCGGTGGAAGCGATAAAGTGGTCGCCCTCTTTTGCCAAGCCATGGACCCGAACACCCGTTCGGATAGGCAATTCATGGTAAACGGCAACTGCCCTCAAGTATTTTGCGTATTGATCACCTTTGGGATGTTGAGTTCGCAAATAATCAGCGGGCGAAGTATCCGGATCGATCGCATTGAGATCCGTAAGCCCGAATGAATTGGAGTGAAAGGAAGGAGTAAGCAGAGACATTTGCCGGGGCCAGTTGAGAAAGGATGCGCCTATTTCGCGAGCGTCAACGATCTGCATATCCGTCACTCCGGCCTGTTTCAGCGCGGTGGCCACACCAATACCCGAAGGGCCAGCTCCGACGATGAGAACGCTCGAACGGTCTCTTCCCTTTGATTTGAGTTTTCTTGCAAAGTACATCGTACAAAAGTCTAATACGATTGACGACTAATCATAGAAGCGCAATTGCTTAATGCAAATGACTTGCAATAAACTCAGCCTCGCACTGGTACAAAAGCCTTTAACTTTTCTTTGTATATTCCTCACCGTGTTTGGAATGTCATCCTGCGAACGCGCAGTCACGGAAAACGAAGATGAAAACAAGGTTTCATGGCCAGAAATCACCCATTTCGATGACTTGGCTTTCCGGGCCGACGGTTTGGTTCGAGTGAAGGATTTGTCCGCCGCTCGAGCCCTTCTCTCCGAACTCGTCCAATCCGGTTTGGCCCTCAAAGCATCCACCATCCCTCACAACGTTGCCGCTCCTCAGGAAGTCGAATTGATTTTGGGAGATCTCACAAACCTGGTCGACGCTCTCCATCAGGATGATCTGGATGACGCAACTTTTGAAAACTTGGTCCTTGGACTTCACCCTGTGATTGCGAAATTGATTGAAGCCGCAGGGATGCCTCACGTCCATGCCAACGAAGGGCCCAACAGTGGGTTCCTCTTTCCCGTGTTTGATAGCGCTGGCAAACAGGTGGGCGCCATCGAGATCAAACTTCATGACGATGCAGGTGATTTGGAAGTCTGGCTCACTCGCGGAGGCTTCGGAGGCGATCCATGGCGCTTGTCCATCGACTCGGCTCTGACTCTTGATTTTACGGACCTCGATAAAAAGGTAACCCTTGCAGTCCGAGATCGCGAAAGAAATGAGGATGAATCCGGCGCATCCACCATTCTGGAGGGGAAGACGGACTATTTCGTTTTTCCAGGCCCTCGTGAAGTGGACGCATCCTGGCTGATGGGGGCGGACTTTGCCGCCAAGGTGGAACTGAGTTTTGACGAAACCACAACCGGTTCCTTTGTTCTCCGTCCTCACGTTCATCGTAAAGACGAAGACGAGTAGCCCTAGAAATGATCCGACTCAAAGAGGTTTCCCTGCGCCTTGGAAACGCGGGTCGTTCCTCCTCCGTCCTCTTTCATCTTCCCTCCTTCGAAGTCGAAGCAGGTGAGGCGGTTGCCCTGACCGGACCCAGCGGTTGCGGAAAGAGCACGCTTCTTAACCTGATCGCGGGACTCCGAAGAGCGGACCAAGGTCAGGTCGAGGTAGCGGGTTCGGATCTGGAGAAACTAAACTCCGCCCAACTCGACCGTCACCGTGGCATGCATTGTGGGATGGTATTTCAAACCTTCCATCTTCTGGCGCCTTTCACCGCTTTGGAAAACGTTGTCATTGGATTGCGCTTTGGCGCCCGCACGCGTTCAAAACTACAAGAAAAGGCAACCGAGGTTCTTGACCGCGTTGGTCTTGGCAACCGGATTCATGCCCGACCGCATCGTCTTTCAGTAGGCGAAAGGCAACGAGTCGCAATTGCCCGAGCCCTCGTCGGAGACGCATCCATCCTCCTCGCTGACGAACCGACCGGATCGCTTGACCCCGAGACCGGACAAGAGGTTTTCCACCTCCTTCGCGAAGTTGCCGAGGAAGAGCGGCGTACTCTGATTCTAGTTACCCACGATCCCGCTCTCGCCACCAGGATGCCACGCCATTTCGACTGTTCCGGGCTCGTACGGTCCGCCAGCACCGCCGCTCGTAAGGAAAACTCACCAAGATGAGCTTCCTTTCCATGGCCTGGCGATACCTGCGCTTTCGTTGGCTGGTGAGCCTGCTCACCATATCCGGGGTGGCCGTCGGAGTGGCTTTGGTTTGTGCGGTGCTTGCCCTGCGGCATGAATCCGAACGGGCCCTCTCGAGAGATGCCGGGCTCTACGATTTGGTGGCGGGAGGAAAAGGCAGCCCTCTTCAACTCGTGCTCTCCAGCGTCTACCATATCGATTCACCCACGGGTAACTTGCCTTACGCCGACTTTGAGCGCTTCCAACGCGACCCCCGCATACTTTGGTCTGCGCCAGTCGGGCTCGGGGACAATTACGCGGGCTATCGAATCGTGGGCACCGAAACTCAATTTTTCGATCTACCCGACCGCCAGGCCAAACCCTTCTTCCAATTTGCTCAAGGAAGAAGGTTCGAAGAGCGCTTTGAAGTTGTGCTCGGAAGTCAGGTGGCCCAATCCACCCGTCTCGAAATCGGAGATACTTTCTTCGGAACTCACGGACTCGTCGAAGTACCGGGAGCCGAGGTTCATCGGGACTTTCCTTACCGGGTGTGCGGTATCCTCGCTCCCACCGGCACGACTCAGGACCGGGCCATTTTCGGAACCCTTGCCTCGGTCTGGGAAATCCATGAAACCGAGGACCGGCTCCATTACGCCATTCAGGGGTCGGCGCTTCTCGAAGGTCGCCAAGAACGTGAAACCACCGCCATTCTCATTCGTCTCAAAACCCCGGGACTTCGACTTTGGATGGCGGATGAAATACGCAAAGGCACGGATGGTATTGCCACAGTACCCATCAATGAGATCCTTCGATTTCAAAGAGGTATCATCGGACCTGCCCAAAAGGCCCTTCTTACGGTTGCCTCCGCCGTGGTGGGAGTCGCTTGTCTCACCGTGCTCATCACTCTCCACCAAGCCGCGGAACGCCGACGACGCGATATCGCCATTCTGCGAAGCCTCGGAGCCAACCGAAGGGAAGTCGCTGTTTTGGTCTTTACCGAAGGACTGCTACTCACTGGAGCGGGAATCCTTCTCGGTCTGCTCCTCGGGCATGGCGGGCTGGCCCTCGGCGCCGGAACCTTTCGAGAAACCACCGGTCTGTTGCTGTATCCCTGGAGAATGCCGACCTTGGAGCTTGCGGCTCTGGGAGCGATCGGCATTTGCGGAGCCATCGCCTCCCTCTTCCCCGCAATTTCCTGCTACCGACGCACGCCCATAGACGACCTTCACTTAACCGAGTGAGCATCATCATCCAATGAAATCAAAAAACATCTTCCTTCTGCTCATCGCCCTAATGGCATTCGTTCTCTTTTTGCTCCGTGACCGCTTCGCCCATACTCCTTCAAAAAGCGCTTACGAAGAACAAATGGACAAGGTCAAGATCGATCCAAAAACCACTTCGAAATCAGCCGTTGAGATTACTTTCCCCCTCCTTGCCGAAGCCCGACCGACCGACCTCATTGACATGAATCTCGCGTTCCCGGAGTCTCTTGAAAAATTGAATGGACGAAAGGTCAGGATGATCGGTTTCATGGCGCCCTTCGACAGCCTCGAGGACATGCGTCGTTGCATGATCGTACCCAGTTACGTCGGATGTACCTTCTGCAGTCCGCCCAACCTCAGGCAAGTCGTCTACGTAACGCAGGGGGGAGATGATTCCTCCGAAAAAACCTATTCGTTCATCGAAGAACCTTCTCACGTCGTTGGCACCTTGCGAATTTCATTGCCAGAAAGCTCCCACGAAGGAAAGAAGCACGGATTCGTTTACTCAATCGAAGATGCCGAAGTCACCGTTCATACCGGAGAGGCTCCCCAACGAGCGCCCAGTCACGCAAGCCCCGGAGCTCATAACAAGGATGGGAGCGCAGAATCGCTTTCTGCCATTGCCCCAGTTGACCTAATCCCTCAGGTCGCAAAGCTGCTTGGCCAAAAACCGCTCCACCCCATCATCATCCAAAGAGTATCCGCTCAGGAATTCGGCCAGCTCGTTTGGAACGATCTCAAAGCGACTTTCCCCAAGGGGTCGCGAGATGCCCGAACCCAAGCTTTCAACCTGCTTCGCTTACTTCCGGAAGGCATCGACTGGCTTCAGATTCTTGCTGGATTAGAGCTTGGACGACGAGCCGCAATCTCTGATGAAAACGGTACGCGTGTCCTTGTCCTCGACTCTGTTCCAATCGATCATCCCTTTGTCCGGCTCGAGCTGGTCGGAGCGATTGCCGATGGACTCCTCCGTCAAAGATTCGCAAAGGATGGCTTAAACGACTGGGCGGAGATGGAGAAAAACGAAGACACGCGCCGAGCTCGAAAATCTCTGAGACTTGGGATCAAAAAAACCGTCATTCGAAGGTATGCCATATCCAAGGGGATTTCCCCTAAAATTCCCCCCCCCGCCGAATTCGAGCCCTCGGTGAGAGCGATCGGGAGGGACTCGATGTTCGATCGTTGGTATTCGTTACCTGCATTCCTCGGGCCTTTTTTCGTCGATTTCATGGTGGGACCAACGGGGCCGCTCGAACAAATGGAAAGGGCATTCAAGGGTCCTCCAAGGACGATGATGGAATTCCTTCGTCCCCTCTGGTACGAAAATGCATCTCTTTGGAAACAGGATCCGGTGCCCAGTGACTTTGCCGAGCGCATAATGCAATCTCCGCCCGCTCTCACCGACGTACTCGGTGTCGGTGGACTCATTCCCTGGTTGGCCCAACCCAATTCCAGCTACGTGGCAAGAACCATTGCCGGCAAATGGGCGGGGGATCGATGGGCAGTGTGGCAATTCCCTGATGGTTCCGCCGCCCTTTTGCTCGAGACTCGCTGGCAAGATGAGGAATCGGCGGTCCGCTTTCGGAATGCCATTCCCAACCATCCGTATCAATGGAACTTTCCCCACGAAAGCGGAAGCTCAACCGTGCGAGTGCTCCGCGGAAGTTCCTCCGAGGCTCTCAATCGATTGGATCCCTTTGCTCCGTGACTTCCATGATCTTGGAAAGTCGTTAACAAAGGACGAAAGATCTCTTTTCACTTCCTGCCTTTCCCCTTTGGTTTGGGATAGACCTTATTCCGCAAAGACCAGGCATGCCACGCTTTGCTCATCGATTTGATTCTATCCTTTTTCGTCAATGCCAAATCATTGAGCTCGGTTCGGTCTTGCTTGAGGTCATAAAGCTCCCATTTTTCGATCTCGGGTCCTTTGGGCGAAGAGACTCCCTTCCCTACCAACTTCCATCTCCCCTCAATCATGAAGGCATTGTTTTCATGCTCCGAGAACATGGGTTTACTGCGCTCCAAGGGCTTTCCCGAAAAAGAGGGAGTAAGGGAGATTCCCCGTAAGGAGGGAAGCGAATTGCCATGAAAGCTTTTGGGGTAATCGACCCCGCATACCTCCAGAAGCGTAGGGAAGAGGTCAATGATTTGAGCAGGAGATCGATACCAATCCTTTTGCGACTTGATGCCGCTCGGCCAATGCATGAAGAAAGGAGTGGCGGAACCGCCCTCATGGGTAAAGTGCTTGTAGAGCCGAAAGGGCGTGCTGGAAAGATTCGCCCAGGCTGCTCCGTAATTATTGTTGGTCTCGAGGTTTCGCTTATCAATATCATGAATTTCGCCACGACCGAGGGCCGGACCCTCCGCGCAGGCGCCATTGTCAGTGAGAAAGAGAATCATCGTATTTTCGAACTGTTCACGCTTTTTTAAAACATGCAAAAGTTTGCCCACGTTCTGATCGATACAATCAATCATTGCGGCATACACTGCCATTCGTAAGTCCATCTCCTTTTGCTTTTCCAAATCAAGAGTCGACCAGGCAGGCACCTTTTCATCCCTCGGCGAAAGGGTTTGTCCCTTCTCAAAAAGGCCAAGTTCCATTTGCCGCTGATGCCTCACTTTACGGAGTTCATCCCAACCCTTTAGGTACTTTCCACGATACTTGTCGACGTCCTCCTCATGCGCCTGATGGGGCCAGTGCGGGGCGGTGTAGGAAAGATAGAGAAAGAAGGGCTTCTTTTCGTCGCCCGATTTGATAAACCGGATGGCATGGTCAGTGAAGGCATCCGTAGTGTAGTAGGCCCGATCAGTGGTGCTGGTAACTTTGCGGACCAGTTGATTACCGGAGTAAATCCCCCTACCCTCGCGTTGGTCAGTATCTGGAGAAAAGAATCTCGTCGACCCGGCAACACATCCGTAGAAACGGTCAAAACCTCTTTGCAATGGCCAGAGTGATTTGTGTGCGCCGCCAAGATGCCACTTTCCGGCCAGATAGGATGAATATCCCACAGAACCGAGCAACTCGGCTAAAGTGACGCATCTTCGATTGAGAAACCCACGATAGTTGGGGAATTCTTCTCCGTAATCATGCTTTCGGGTTCCGGGTGGGTTGGTCATGTGACCGATCCCCGTAAGGTGCGGGTGCAATCCGGTCATGAGAGATGCCCGGGTGGGGCAACACCGGGAGGCATTGTAGAAATCGGAGTAACGAACTCCCCCCCGGGCTAACGCATCGAGATTGGGCGTTTCAATCTCTCCCCCATAACAGCCGATATCCGAAAAACCCATGTCATCGACAAGAATGATAATGAGATTGGGCCTTTCGCGGGCCGCTAAAAAAAAGTTTGTCCATAGGAACGCGAAGGAAAGAGCAATAAAAATCTTAGTCATCAATCGGTCGGTTATTTCTTTTCCTTGGATGGGCGCTTGATCTCAGGAATTGGATGCTTGGTCAAATACGGTTCCTGGTGCGGTAGAAGATCATCTCCCTGCTCCGTTGTCCATTTTTTCAATTCAGCGCTGAGCTCTCTTAGCTTGATCTGAAACTTTTTCCTTTTGGCCAAGTTATGGAGTTCACTGGGATCTTTCTGCAAATCGAAGAGTTCGAACTCAGGCCGCGTGTGATACCTCTTTACGATTTCAGCCGCTTTGGGATCAGTCTTGGCGGCATCGTACCATGAATGCCAATAGGCTCCACGCCCGTCCGAGCGCAAGCGGTCGGAATGATTCGTGTGGTACGCGTCCGGTCGCAGGTTATGGATATACTTGTACCTGCCCATGCGGACGCTCCGGATGGGAAAGACGTTCATCTCCTTGTCCCCCGTGTTGGTCGTGAAGATCTTGTCTCGATGAACTTTCGTTTTTCCAAGCAGAACCGGAGCGAAGGATTGCCCGTCGATACCCTTCGGAACCTTTCCGCCAGCCAAGTCGATGAGGGTGGGTAGAATATCCACCCAACTTACCATGGCATTCGTTCGGACGCCCTCCTTGATCTTGCCGGGCCAGTAGACCTGCAAAGGGACACGCGTCCCGTAATCGTAGAGGTTCCATTTTCCGAAGGGCCACTGGCCACCGTGATCGCTGGTAAAAAGAAAGATGAAATCCTTACCGAATTTCTTCTCCGCAAATTTTAACACCCGGCCCATTTCCTCATCCATACCTTCAATGTCGGTTAGGTAGCGGACCCAATGCTCGCGAGTTTCCTTGGTATCGATGAAGAAAGGAGGCAAGGTCACCTTCTTGGGGTCGTAGTTCATTTCCTTGGTCCATTCGACGTGTGGCCGACGGTCTCCTACCAAAAGGCAGACGGGACCTTCGATCTTGGTTTTTCCGAAATACTTTTCCACCTCAACGGACATACCCGTCCTTTTGGGATTGTTGAAGTCCATTCCTTCGAAGTCCCGGTTGCCGTGGGCAATCTTTCCGAAAGAGACAATGTGGAAACCCATCTTTTTGAGGATGGGCATCAGAAACTTGGTCCCAGGCTTGACCTGGCTATGGTTAGGGTGGGCCCCGTGACGGGCCGGCATCAAGCCGGTAAGCAAGGAAAAGCGGCTTGGGCAACAACTTGGTGAGGCGACGTAGGCGTCGTCGAAGGTCATGCCGCCCGCGGCAAGAAGGTCCATGGTGGGCGTACGAACGTCCTTCGATCCGTGAATGGAAGTGTCCAGGCGACCCAGGTCGTCGGAGATGAAGACCACGATGTTTGGCTTTTCTCCAGCTGCCAAAAAAATTGCAGACAAAAAGAGTGAGGGAAGAAATGATCGAAGCGTCAGGTTCATATGACAGGTAAGGCTTTAGGGCGGTTCTAACAAAGGTGAAGATCGGAAAGTGTCCTGGGATCTCGGAAAGATCGAGAATCAGATTCCGAAAGATGATTCATTTAATCTTGCCATGCAAGTCATTCCCCAAACGATACGATTCCATACCGTTCCTTCTCTGTTTTGCTCGCCGCGCATCAACGGGATCACCCTTAGAACGAATTTACCATGAAACGACACTTCCTGACCCTTCTTTTTGCTTCCCTGTCCACTTGCATAGTATCTGCGGACGATCGGCCCAACGTTCTCTTCATTGCCGTGGATGACCTCAATCATTGGGTCGGTCACCTGGGTCGCAACCCACAGGCGAAAACTCCCAACATCGATCGTTTGGCGGCGATGGGGACTTCCTTTACCAACGCTCATACGGCCGTCCCTGCCTGCGAACCTTCGCGTTGCGCATTGATGAGTGGTCGACGCCCATGGGTAAGCGGGTGCTACAAGAACGGACACGAATGGCGAAAATACCAAAAGCCCGGCGAAGGCCTCTCCGCCCAGTTCCTAAAGGCCGGATACTACGTTTCCGGCGCCGGCAAGATTTACCACCAGATGGATGCTTTGGAAGAGGAATGGAGTGATTACATGGACAAAGGCAAATTATCGAGTAACGGTCCGGGAGTCGATAAGTACGACGGTTACCACATCGAGAAAACCTTCCCCCATTTAAAGGATGAAGACATTGTGGACTGGCATTCGGTCGATTACTGTGTGGAACGACTGTCGAAGAAGCGTAAAAAGCCCTATTTCATTGCCTGCGGGCTCTACAAACCACATCTGGCATTTGTGGCTCCACGCAAATATTACAAGGATTTCCCCCTGGATGAAATCAAACTTCCACCTCACATAGAGAATGATCTCGATGACGTTCCCCCTCCAGGGATAAAAATGGCAGGGCCTCAGGCGGATCATGCCAAGTTTTTAAAAAGCGGGCGCTGGAAAGCGGCGATTCAATCCTACCTTGCTACCTGCGCCTACACCGACATGAACGTGGGCCGACTCCTCGATGCCTATGAAAAAAGCCCCGACCGGAAAAATACCATCATCGTTTTCTGGAGTGACCACGGATGGTCCCTTGGCGAAAAAGAGCATTGGAGAAAATTTGCCCTCTGGGAGGAAACGACCCGAATTCCAATGATATGGGTGGCTCCGGGCATGACCAAACCCGGAACGAAATGCAGCCAACCCGTCGATACCATGAGCATATACCCTACCCTATGCTCACTGACTGGAATTGAAAAGCCGGGTCACGTAAGCGGCCACGACATTTCCTCTCTCTTGCGAAACCCACAAGCCAAATGGAAACATCCGGCCATCACCACCCACGGCAGAGGAAATCATTCCGTGCGGACGGCAACCAAAAGGTACATTCGATATGCAGACGGATCCGAGGAATACTACGATCATTCGAAGGATCCCTATGAATGGAAGAACCTGGCGAAAACTTCCGACCTGAGCCGGTTCAAAAAATGGTTGCCTGAAAAAGAAGTGGCCAGCCAAGCCCTTAAGAAAAATTCCAAGAAGCCGAAAAAGTAAGACTAATTGAAAAGAACCACGACCCCTTCGTTATTCTCATTTTTCTTCTTCCTGACTTTTTCGTTCTTCTTAACTCAGACCGGTAAGGGTACCCGAGCTGCTGGCAAACTTCGATTTTTCCAGACCCATATTTTGTAACATGCTGACATACAGGTTGGCCAATGGGGCGTTATTGTCTGAATTGAAGACAAGGTGCTGCCCGTGCCTAAAACCTCCTCCCCCTAAAATAACCGGAAGGTTTTTATTGTTGTGAATATTTGCGTCCCCCAT
>NZLE01000132.1 GCA_002692605.1 Opitutia bacterium | reverse complement strand
TCAAATTCTCCTTTGGGCGGAGCTCCGTGATAGATCTTACCCAGAGTCGAAGTCTTGTAACCATTGAGACTGAATACCTTAGGAATTGTAACATGGTTGGCATACTTCGGAACCTTTTTGAATGAGGGTTGAAGAGAATAAATACCGGTGGTGGATGGTCTGAGCCCAAGCATGACCGAGGTTCGGGACGGGTTGCAGACGGGAGCCTGGCAGTGGGCGTTGGTAAACAAGGTTCCCCTCGCCGCCAGACTGTCGAGGTTAGGGGTCTTGACTTGAGGATGCCCGCCCAGGCAACCGATCCAGTCATTCAGATCATCAATGGCCAAAAACAGAACGTTGGGCTTGGATTTGGCCAAAGGGCAAGCAACAAGAAAGAGGGTGAGAAGGAATTGGAATTTCATTTTCAATTAATAATCCTCGCCGTTGTCGCTTGCTTCCACGGAATCCTTCCACTCTTTCCACGCCTCGATCATAGCTTTGGTTTTCGATGATAGACTGGCGGCAAGGTTGTTCCTTTCCCGCGGATCATCCTTTATGTTGTAGAGCTCCCAGTTATCGGAACCTACCTTTTTGCAGTACGCTTTCCAATCACCATCGTGCCAGGCTGCCTGGCCGCGAATGTGAAATCCGAGGGGGCGCGGACGGGTTTGCATGACTCCATCGAGCAGAGGAATCAGACTGACGCCGTCGAGGGGGCGATCATCGGGCATGCGGACGCCGGCCGCCTCGAGGATGGTGGGAAAGTAATCGACCGTGCAAGTGGCGGCCTCGCTGCTGGTTCCCGGCTTGATCCTGGCGGGCCATTCGAGCAGACTTGGCACACGGACCCCGCCCTCATACAGGCTGCGCTTACGACCCCTGAAATCACCTTGACGGCCAGGATCGCGATCACTCCCCTCAGGCCCATTGTCCGAACAGAATGCGACAAGCGTATTTTCGGCGATACGATGCTTTCTGAGACGGGCGCGGAGTTTGCCCACGGCACGGTCAAGCGCGGTTACGCAGCCGTAGTAATTAAGGTGAAGTCCGCCCAGCTTGGGGTCGGTATCCGCATAGCTTTCAACGTCTTCCTTACTTGCGACGCAGGGAAGATGAGGGGCATGAAACCAGATGACGGCGAGAAAGGGATTTTTGCGATGCTTGTCGATGAAACCCAAAGCTCGGTCCATGATCAGACCCGAATCGTCGCCCAGCAACTCTTCGGACTCAGGATCAACGAAGGTTTCTTCTCCGGTCCAATAGTGGGTGCCGTAAAACTCACGCTCGGAACCCTCGGCAATGGCATGCCAACCTTGTCGGGAAGCTCGGCGGAAATCACCTTTGTCGGTTTCGTTCCCTTTCTTGCCTTTCGAACCCGCAGGTTGCCACATCGGATCGTAGGTAGGGGTCTTGGCTTCGGTGGCAAAAGTGCTTTCAACCGCGTGCCGCCAGGGCGGAGAGAAGTTGGACAAGTCCTTGGCTCCGCGATTGGAGTCTTTCATCCTGCGGGTCAGGGTTCCCATATGCCACTTGCCAAAATGGCCCGTGGCATAGCCCTTTGCCCCGAGGGCCTCATAAAGGGTGAATTCACCCTCCCGGAGGTGACCGTTGTTGGCCGTGTAAATTCCCGTGCGATCGTGATGCCGACCGGTCACAACCGAAGCGCGTGTGGGAGAACATACCGGAGCCTGGGCATAGAAGCGGGTCAAATTGAGTCCGTTGGCCGCCATTTCGTCGAGGTGAGGTGTGCGGATGTGGGTACCTCCATTGAATCCGACGTCAGCCCAACCCAAATCATCGCACATAATCAGGATCACGTTGGGTTTCTCCCCCGCTTTCGTTTCGGTTTGGATCTTTAGGGCGAGAACACTGATCAATAGGCAAAAACGAATGCAAAGGGCTGTAAGGGAACTTTTCACTGGTTGGGGTAAGTGAGTTGGCGAAGCGTTGGTTTTTTCCTGAAAATTACGATCACTCAGTATCAAAACGCTTCAAAGGAATGAACCAAAACTCGTATGCTCTCGTTGTGAGTTCTGATGGAAGGAGTCTTCGGGTGATTAGTCCCTAACGGAGACACCTGGCGTATGGGAATGGGCGTTTTGTGGGAAATCGAACGTCAAAACGAGCGGTTCCGAACCCGTGTTCTCAATTTCAGCGCCGCCATTCGCAAGCGCTGATTGTGTGATAAATCCGATCTCGGGATAGACCTCGCCAAGAACCATGTTCTGGTGATAACTGACTTCGAGCTTTCCGACTCGACCACGACCGCCATTGGTGTGGAAAAGCGTGGGACTCTCCGGACAAAACGTCATTTTGGCCCCGGGCTCTACGGTAAGACGAAGAATTGAGACTTTCTGGTCTCCGAGAACCTCACCGTAAACGATCCACTGAGCGTCGACCCCATCCGCTGTGAATTCTTGAGAGGGGATCGCCGGACGCGAATTCTTACGAACGAAATTCGGATCCTGATTCGCCTCGAAATCGAACTTTTCAACCAGATACTCCCAATCTTCATGGCGATCCTTGGGGTAGTCCTCCTCCCGGCATGCATAGAACGCATCGGCTGCTCCGATGCTCCCGTCCAGTGTGAGATCCTCGGCTAGGAAATGCTCATCCATCGTAACGTGCACCTCATGCGTGCAAAGGTCCGTCGGCGAGTGCAACACTCCGTTCGGCATCGCGAAACCGTTGTCCAGTTGCATCATTACGTGAGGGGACAAGTGTCGAACCCCATTGTATTCTCCCTCTCCGAAACGCTTCATGCAGGCAAGAAACTGTTCTTTCGAAACGAATGGGTACAGTCCCATGGCCGTGGTATGATAATGAGATGGACTCACTCCGGGGTTATCGAAGGAATTGATGTCGTAGACTTCCCACTTGGACCAGTGAAGGTGATGGGGAATCGGATTCAAATTGTCGAATTTCTTGGATACGATCGGCCAAGTCGGATCACCGTAAAGCGACTTCGAAAAGGCCGTTACCTTCTCCCCCATGACCGCTTCCGGATTGGAAAGGATCAAATCCTGTAAGGAGATGACCTGCCCCGCCGGAGTAAGAACGTGGGATTCACCCTCGCGGAACGGGGCTTTGCCGGTTCGCGTATCGATGACTCCCGTTACGATGGGAACGGTACACCCCATCCAGATTTCATCGAGACCGGTGCCACCCATGTAATCGGGATAGTACGATCCTTCGTCCAGACGAATGCGTTTCCCCGGGGTACAAAAAGTTCGACCGGCATACCGATGCAAAAGTTGCAACACTCCTTCGTTCTGATTAAGGCAATCGTCGAGAATCGAAGCGGATTTTCCGCCGGATCCGTCAACTACCTCCTGTTGGGGATACTCGTGAAGTTTTTCGGGCAAAATCGATGTGAAAGCAGTCATGAGAAAGAGACTTAAGGTTTGTTTGAGAGGCTTGAGAGTTTTGATTTTATTAAAGACGAAGAAAGCGGGAGGCAAGATTGATTCGGCTTTTAATGATAATCTTGTCTTTTGTTTGCATGGTTCCCCATTTGCGGCGGACAACGCATTTGATTTCTTCTTTATTTGCCCGGTTTCTTTGGTGTCAGGGCAGAGACTTTTTTGAGCACGCGCAATCGATCCAATTTCACCTCCTGTTTTTGCTTCGTCGCAAAGCGGATGATTTTAAGCCCGGGTTTTTTAAAGTGAACCACGCCCATTGAAACGTCTGTAAGCTTTTTGGAAGGCTTCAGCGTGCTGATTCGTTTCATAGGATAGCCCGCATCTGCCTGAGCCGCCTCGTCTTTCACGTCATCGACCAATACCGAACAGGTTCCGCTCATAGCCATGGTGCCTTCGAGGCGGTAAGTCCCTGGTGTTGGGAGGTCGATTATAAACTCAATGTAACTACCCGCTCCCGCATACAAGAGAGCGCACACAAACCGCTCCCCGGATGCTTCCGTATCCTTCAGCGAGTAATGACAATTCCCTCGGAGTCGATAATCAGCCGATGTCTGAGCGGGGATTTCTTCAGCTTCGATCCATCCGTCTGCAGGAATTTCCGGATAACTGAAAGACAGGTGTTTTTCGAGTTGTTCAATCATCGGCGCGTATTCCGGATCCCCCGCAAGATTGGTAAACTCGTGCGGATCGTCGGCGAGTTTATAAAGCTCGGTTTC
>NZLE01000131.1 GCA_002692605.1 Opitutia bacterium | reverse complement strand
ATCGATGGAGTTGGTTTTTTTCAAGTCGAGAGGCCTGATGGCACCGAAGCCTACACTCGCGACGGTGCCTTCAAGATCGGACCGGACGGACAGATCACCACTGCAGATGCCCTACCTCTTGCAGCTGGTTTGCAAATCGATCCTGAAGTGACCAACGTTTTCGTATCACCCACTGGAGAAGTTTCGGTTGAAACGGCGGATGGCACTCAGATTATCGGGCAATTGGAGCTTGTTCGTTTCCCCAATCCCGCCGGAATGAAAGCGATGGGCGGAAACCTCTACATCGAAACCGAAGCGAGCGGACCTCCCGAAATCGGAGCCCCCGGTGAAAACGGCTTTGGGGTGCTTCAACAAGGGTATTTGGAAATGTCCAATGTGAACGTAGTGGAAGAAATGGTAAATATGATCATAGCCCAGCGGGCTTATGAAATCAATTCCAAGTCGATTCAAACTTCCGATGACATGTTGGCCCGCGTCAACCAACTTAAGAGATAAGGGAAGTATGATAAGAATCCTCTCATATTGCCTGAACCTTTTGTTTTTCGCAGGTGTCTTGTTCGGGGACGTCGGTCGTTTGTTGGAACCCTTGAATTTTAATAATTTCAACCAACCGGGAAAAGTGGGTTACAGAGGCGCTGCTTTAATCGCGCCTATGCCTTCGAAGCACAAATCGGAAAAAGTGTCCGAGAAAGAATCCCATGTGATTTTAGATCGTGTATTGCTTGAAAGAACTCTTGGTGAAGCTCTTTCACACAGATACCAGGCAACTGGTAAGGTTCTTTCCTACATAACGCGCGAATGGAGTGACATGAAGGTAAGCCCCAATTTTTTCCTGAAGATTCGTGATTGCGCTCCGGATGAATTGGCTCCCAGTAGTTTCGTCCGGTTTGAAGTTTGGGATGAGGGAGATTTGGTCGGCCAATTCTCCGAACCTATCCGTATGGCCCATATGATGGAGGTTTTTTTCACCACCGTACCTTTTGCACGAGGAAATAAGCCGAGTTCGGCGCACATGACGACTCGGTCGGTCGACGTTCTCAAGCAACATGCGGGGTCTGTCTTCGCCAATGCAAAACTTTCCGGCTATCAACTTAATTCCAACTTAAAGGCAGGCTCTCCTTTGAAGTGGAATCATTTGACAAAGGTTACCTTGGTGCAAAAGGGAAAAATCGTCGACGTGTTCGCTTCCGGGAATGGCATTTACGTGAGCATGAAAGGAATGGCGCTGCAAGATGGTGTCGAAGGAGGGTTGGTTAAAGTTCGAAATCTTTCTTCGGAAAAGGAATTTCAAGCCCGGGTTTTAAACGAAAACAGTGTAAAGGTTCACCTGTAATACAATGACGACTCTACGCATTCTCACTTCAGTTCTTCTTCTTTCTTTCCTTTTCCATAATGCGAGCGGGGCTTCTTTATGGACCAGAAGCACAAACTCCGAAAGAGGATTGTATGCAGGGAAGCGGGCTTATTCCATTGGTGATCTGATCACAATTGACGTTTCGGAAAGTTCATCTCTTGCCGCATCTCAGAATTCCGTCCGTAACCGACAGTCGCAAATCGAGAATGCAGTCGAACAGTTCCTTTTTGCAAACAGCGGAATGGGCACTCACAAGGGCAATTTGCCTGGAACGGAAATTGAAACCAAAACCAGCAATCAGGGAGGAGGCTCGATCGCCAACACCCAAAATCTGAAAGGGAGGGTTAGCGTGGTCGTAATCGACGTTTTGCCCAATGGAGTTTTGGTTTTGGAGGGGGCGCGGATGGTTACTTTTTCCGGGGAAAGTTATTATGCGGTGCTTAAGGGTATGGTTCGGCAGGAGGACATAGGTTTTGGCTTTAAGGATGGTTTGCGTTACCGCAATATCGTTTCATCGCAGTTCATCGCCGATGCCCAAATTGAATTCGTATCAAAAGGAAGTCTTAACGATGCTCAAAAAGAAAGTTGGTATCAGAAATTGGCGGCCATTCTCAATCCTTTCTGACCATGAGAATTTCTAAACTTACTCCTTTAGTCCTGAAACTCCTAAGCGTCTTGCTTATGAGTTCTTCTCTTTATTCTGCCCGAATTAAGGATTTGACCGATGTGAGAGGAAGCAGAAGCAATCAGCTTTACGGTTATGGGATTGTTACTGGTTTGAACGGGCAAGGAGATTCTCGTATCGAATACACGGAACTGGGAATTCTCAACGCACTTGAAACTCTGGGTATACGAGCGGACAAGGCGGACAAGTCGCGAAACATTGCGGCAGTCATGGTTACAGCCGATATCGGACCTTTCGCAAAAGAGGGTTCGAGGATGGACGTAACCGTTTCCTCGATTGGTAACGCTGATTCGTTGCAAGGGGGTGTGTTGCTGCAAACTCCATTGTACGGAGCGGACGGGAAGGTTTATTCGGTAGCTCAGGGACCCGTTTCAATTGGCGGTTTGTCCGCAGGAAATGCCGGTGGCAACGTTCAGGTCAATCATCCCACCGTGGGAATCGTTTCCAATGGCTCCTTGGTGGAGAGGGAGATCGAAAGTAAGGTTTTGAGTGGGAACTCGATTGATTTGATCCTGCGTTCTCCGGATTCCAATACTGCGGTCAAAATAGCCGATGCCATCAACAAATATTATCCCAATACGTCCATTGCATCCGATGGCGGAATGGTTAACGTCAAAGTGCCGATGGACTTTCGGGGGCAAACCACCAATTTTTTGGCGGCCATTGGCTCCGTTGAGGTCAAGCCTGACGTGCCTGCTCGAGTCATCATCAACGAACGTACGGGAACGATTGTTGCGACGCAAAACGTGCGTATCTCACCAGTTGCGGTAAGCAGCAGCAATATTACCATTTTCCTAAATCCTACGACCGGAGTCAGCCAACCCCTTCCCTTCTCGCAGGGAGCAACCACCATATTGCCGGGTGAAAATGCCGAATTAATCGAAGAAATCGGACGCTTTGAAACTCTAGAGGAATTGGACCCACCGGGTGCTTCGACGGTCAATGAGCTTGCTTCGGCTTTGAACAAGCTTGGATTAACCACTCGAGAAATGACTTCTATTCTGCAATCCATCAAAAACGCCGGAGCTCTGCAGGCAGAGCTCATAATCAATTGATCCTTTCCATGGAAACGAATGACATAGGAAACAATTACGTGGGGATGGACTCCTCCATGCTCTTGGATATGGCTCACTCCAAGCACGCAACCGAGCAACAAAAGAATGCCGCAGTCAGCCAGCAGTTTGAGTCGGTGCTTGTCAAGCAGTTCCTCAAGGAAGCTCTCAAGCCGATGTTTAAGGGAGTTTTCAACGAAGAGGGTGGAGCCCATAGAATGTACCGACACTTTTTCACGGATGCCATTTCCGAGAGTATCGCCAGTGGTGGCGGTTTCGGAGTTTCCTCCATCCTGCAGCAACAGCTTAATCAGGCGTCGAGCTCGAAGAATTCCGAGAAAATCGAAAAGAAATAGAATGGTCCAGTTAGCCCAAAAACCAAGCAATCACCTCAACTTTTGTTGGGAGGATTTGTTGTCGCTTTTGAGAGACGAACTTCAGGAGTATGGCGGTTTGATCGGTTTGCTTAGCTCCCAACAGCAGAGCATTCTGAATCGTAGACCCGAGAGTTTGCTGGCGATCAATCAATCCGTGCAAACTCAAATGGAAGCAAGTCAGATGCTTCAACGGAGGAGACAGGGATTCGTCTCTTCCTTGGCGGAGGTTTACGGACAATCAAGTTCCTCGACGCTTTCCGAATTGGTTTCTCATTTCCCCGAAGTTACGCAACCTATGTTCATCAGTATTATCGAAGAGATCAATAACCTGATTTCCGAAGTGCGTAGGAAGATCGAGCAAAACCAGCGTCTTTTGAATCGACTGACTGAAGTCACGGACCAAATTCTGAGTATAACGGATCCCAGTTCGCATACCAAAACCTACAACCGAAGCGGCAATCTTCGAAAATTATCCAACGATCGTTCGAGTCTGAACGAATCGGCGTAAAGGTGTTTTAAGCAAATGTCCTTACTTGGAGAAATCAACAAGACGAGCGAAGCTCTTCGCTTCCATGCCAAAACCGCTGAGATTGCGGGGCAGAACCTCGCTCACGTCAATGACGAAAGCTATGCCCGCCAAAGGGTGCTGGCTCGAGAGGGAGTCATGTACGGTTCCTTTGGTGAATTGCAAACATCGAGCCTCGAAGCAGGGGGGTTGGACCATGCCCGAAGCGAGTTGCTTGACCGACGCGTGGTCATGGAGGTCGGCGAAAGCGCTAGCTTGGAAGCCAAGAAAGAGATTTTGGATCTCTTGCAGGCGGCATTGGGCGAAACCATCGTCAATCCTGGGATCAATGCCGGTCTCGATGACATGCATGACAGCATACTTGCGCCAGGTAGTTTGGCCCGGGCGATGAATGATTTTTTCAATGCATTCCACGAACTTTCAGCTTCGCCTGACGAACCTACGATCAAGCAGGAGTTGTTCAACAAAACCGAGACCTTGGTTCGAAGGTTCAATGATGCCGGAAGCAGTCTTGACCAAATCGAGTCCGATCTTTCGGATACGGTCAGGCGATCGGTCGATGACATCAATCGGGTTTTGGCGCAACTTCACGAAGTGAATAAGCAAGTCCGGAGGTTCGAATTACAGGACAAGGGTAGGGCAGTGAGTTATCGCGATCGTCGACAGGCTTTACTCGAGGAGTTATCTCGATTAATGGATTTCAAGGTGGTCGACGACGTTGATTCAACGACCGGAAAACCATCCGGATTCATTAACATCTTCGCTAATTCCAAGGATGGAAGAGAAGTCAACTTACTCGATCCGGTCGGACCCAAAAACATCACCAATGACTGGAGTCAGGAAATTGTCTTGGGAGAGGCTCTCATTGAACGCGATCTCAAGCTCCAAGGGATGTCTGAACCTGTCGAAATTGCGACACTTGCGGCTGAGGAAATTGCAAAACTAAACCCGGGGGGGTCCCAAGCGCAGCTTCGGGCCAAGATTGATGGGAATGGTCAACTTGGCAGGGTGGAGGTTTTGGACGGTGGTTCTTTGTATGATGATTCCGACGATCCGATTTTGATTACTTTCTTGCCTCCGAAGCCTATTCTAGGCGATACGGAGGCTGCTCAAGCCGAGAATGCCAATGCCGCTGCAGAAGCTGCTCAGGGAGCAGTCGCCCTTGCCGGTCAACCTGTTGATACGGGGAATGAGATTGCGGATGGGGTAGGGGACCCTCAGCTATTGGCTGAATCCGGAAATTTATCACTCGAAAACAGCGCGAGACAAAAGGGGGATGTCTTTTATTTTAAAAAGGAACAACCGGATGGTTCCATTGCCTTGGGTCTGTGGCAAGCTTTGGAGGATACTTCGAAGGGAATTGATCCCAACTCAAGCGACCAATTCATGGAGATCCAAACTTGGCCCAACGGTAAAGTGGAGCAGACTAGGAAAACCTATTCCGATTTGGAAACTTATCAGAAGGGTGAGCAAATTTACTACGAAGGGCAGTTCTATCAGACATTGGATTTGATTTCCCCCGTCAACGACGAAGGCGATGCGACTACCACCACTCGGAATTACTTGGAAAACGAGGTTTTCAAACACGAAGAAGAATATTATCAGGTATTGACCAATTTGCCCAAGGGAGCGGAACTCGATTTTGAGGGAGTCGAGGCTGCGCAAGAAGTGAGTCTTGACATGGGTTCGAAAATTGCCGGAACGGTTTTGGCCTTGGGGAAGGATCTGCCAAGTGATGGCAATGTCATCGATCTTACCTCGGTAACCACAATCACCAAGGGCAATTTCGTTAAGAACGATGGAGAGTTTTACATGGCCAAGAAGGACATCGATTTAACTCAAAGTGTAGTTGATTACGTGACCTCGGATGATTTTGTCAGGATTGGTGCCCATATAGATGGAACGGTTCAGTTGTATGACGAGGTTCGGCAACGTGCTCTGACTCCGGATGTGAATGGTGAAACGCGACCGGAATTTT
>NZLE01000130.1 GCA_002692605.1 Opitutia bacterium | reverse complement strand
TGAATAGAGATTTTAGTCTATTCGGTTTGTCGGACATGATTTTACATCCGAAAATAGTATTCAGACCCGTCGGGCGACCAATCGATCCGCTTTGTACCCTATCAAGAAAATGCTTGGTTACCGGATGGTGCAAATAGGCAAACGCTTCGCTGAGCAAGACAGAAGAATCATTCATTGCATTATGTATCACCATCATCTCGTGAGCATTAAGTGTGGCTGGTTTTTCGACCAAAATATGCTTTTTGTGTTTGATCCCTTGCATCATCACTTCGAAATGCAGGTTGTTTGTTAGAGCCACGTAAATTGCGTCCACCTCTTCGCATTTCATCAGGTCCGAATAGCTTTCGAAGGAATATTTAGGATGGATTCCATGTCGCTTTCCGAAATCCTTCAATTTATTTTTGCTCAGGCTAGCCACTGCGAGTAAATCAGAGTGAGTTACGTTTTCATTTGCAGCTGCAAAACACTGGGCCATTTGACCTAATCCAATGATTCCCCATTTCACTTTCATTGAGCTTGGTGATCTACATTTCCAGAACTCTTAAGCCTAGATATTCATTCCTCTTTTTTTGTAAATCAGCGTAGGTCAAATTTTTGATTGAAGGCTGTGGGGAAAGTTCAGGTGGGATCAGATCAGAAGCGTTATTCCTCCATTTCAAAATGCCTAGTCCTTCATCGGCTTCATAGGTGAAGCATTCGAAGATTTCCTGATGTTGCCTCAAGTGAAAAATAGTCTTCCAGACATCTCCATTCCAACTTACCTTGCCCGAAGGAATATGGGGTTGGGCAGATTCCTCGGACCACGGGTTGCAATCGTGAAAGACGATCCTTCCATCCCTCTTGAGGAAACTAAGACTGTTAACGGCATCTTGGAGGCTTTGTTCATAGGTGTGCATGCCATCAATGAAAATTAAGTCGAATTCTCCCTTCTCACAGACTTGAGCGGCATGATGTAGAAAAAAATGATCGCTGGTACATCTGAACATCCGCTGCGTCCGATTACTTTTCTTGAGCCATGACTTTAGGAGGGCTCTTTTCGCAAAAAAATAATTTGGATCTACCCCAAATTTTCTTTTAGCATTAACGGCAAAGTAATTTTCTCCATTTCGAACGCCTATTTCCAAATAACTGGAATTTTTTCTCTCCGAGAGATAGTGATTGAGAAGAGTCGTTCTGTTTACGATCGGGTTCAACGGAATTTATTTCCTCCTAAGCTTTTGAAGGCTGCAAGTATTCTGTTGCGGGCCTTTCCAGAAAAAACAGAAAGATACGAAGGGCTAACTAGCTTTGAAACGGCGTCGTCATATTCCGCGTCCCTGCAAATTTTGGATGGGTGAATAAGTGGAAAACGGCAACTGGCGATTGGGTTAGCTACGGGGTTTTCTCCCGAAGTGTTAGTGGAATCGTTACGATTGAAGCCAACGTTCAGGCTCATGTTAACCTTTGGAGTTACTGCGAGAGCCTTGTTGTGGAGGCAACTGAAGAGCCATTGATAACCCCATGCAAGAGGTCTGGGATTATCGCAGTGCAAATCAAACATTCGCTTCAGACTTTTCCTTTCTCGGGAATTAAAGCAGTGCTCCCCAAGCATCTTTTTTTGATTCACATCGCGCCAGTCGAGCATCTTGACGTCATACAAGTTCCACATTCTCTTCCATGTTGCAAACCCCCATTCGAAGGCGTATTCGCTAAAGAAGTATGAACCCTCATAATCTTTGGGATCATAATGAGGAATGAAATTCGTGGAGTTCACATGGCCAATTCTCGTATCATCCCGGTAAGTTAGAAGGATTTCCTGAGCAAAATCATAGAAGCTTTCGGACAGCATGATGTCATCTTCGAGATAAATTCCAAATTCATGCTCTGAAAACATTATGTTCATGCCCTTGACGAAAGAGGCCACGACTCCTTGGTTGTCGTCGTTTAAAATGGGAATCACTTCACATTCCCAAGTGGGATTCATGGCAATTTTTCTTGATTGTTCGCAAAGACTGGCCTCGCTCTCGCTTCTTGGACCATCGCCCATGACGTAAAGGATGGGAGGAGCAAACTTCGATAAGCGTTCCATGGCCTTTTTTACCAAATCGGGCCGGATGAATGCCATAAGCAGAATAGGAACTTCGGTTTGCATATCAGTCTATCAAAATCTTACTGAATGAATGGAAGTGACGTTCTCCCTTTCCTAAGATGGATTCGACCATTGAGTCATGAAAAAACATGCCGTCGGCTTGTCGTAACTGACCGTTTGCGTATTGGTGATCGAAGAAATTATAGAGGGTGTACCCATGCCGTCCGATCTCGTTGACCAGTTCCGTCCATGAAGGTTGCTCCTTATAGCATTTACGAAACATGATCTCACACAAGATTACCAGAATCTTCTTCTTGCCGAAGGATTCAGCGGCTCCTCTGATAGCCTTGAGCTCAAGTCCCTGAATGTCCAATTTCAGAATATCCACTTGGGCAATCTTCATATGATCGAGCCAATCATCCAAGCTCGTTGTCTTGACTGAAACCGTACCTTTCTCTTTCAGCAAATCGCCGTAAATGGAACCTTTTCCCTCAAGATCCCCCTTGAGTAATGAATTCGTACCCTCAGACTCGTTCACTCGCATAAGCGAATCAGCGGTTTTGTCGGCGAGGGCTAGTGGAACGAGTCTTATTGCAGGACTTCTAAGACTTTTGGTTCTGATCCTTTCCTGAAAAGGGGGATAAGGTTCGAATGCATGGACGGTTGCATTAGGGAAAAACTTGCAGAATGCGGCCGAGGTATCTCCGATCGATGCGCCTCCGTCAATAATAACTCGGACGCTTTCGCTTCCGAGTAACCTTTGAAGAATTTCCAAAGGATCGTTGGATTTCATTTTTTGGGTGAGCGAACTCACTTCATATCCGAGCTTTGCCGAAAACCTTTTGAGTAACGATTTGAGCATTAGATTCTGCGATGGAACCCTTCTGGTAATTCCTTAATCATTGTAAAATCCAACTGCTTATGAACCAGCAATAAATTGATTCCGTTTGCAAAACCTACTCGATGCTTACGTAGGCAAGGCATGGAAAGCATTTCTTGTTCCGTTGATTTGTCTGATTCCAGGATGATCACTTTTGCATCTAGAGGTTCCTTGCCAGCTCCTTTCAAGACCTCATTTTCGTGACCTTCGACGTCTATTGAGAGCAAATCAGTGTTCTTGAAAGATGGGTATTTGAGCCAGATATCTTTCATGGACACCGCCTGAATCTTTTGCAAACCTTCGCCGAAGGTAGGCTTTACCTTGGAAAGTACTGATTCGTAACCGGCTTCTTCCAAAAACAGTTTCTTCGATGAATCTGATGCAGCCAATTTGAGACATTTTACACGGCGATGCGGAAGGTGGTTCAATCTTAGTTTCCAGAAGGACTTGGAGGAAGGTTCAAGGCAAAGTCCACGGGCTCCCGCCTTGGCAAACTTGTAGCAATTTGAAAAAAGAACGCCATCGTTTGCTCCTATTTCAACGAATGAATCGACTTTTCCGAGAATATGAGAAACAAGAATATCCTCGCCGTGCTGAGAATAGGTTTCATTTGTTTCCCTCCAATGTGTCCAAATCAATTGGAGTGAGTATTTGAGATAGCTAAGTTTTTCCAATGAAGTTTAGCAATAAAGGGTAGGTTCGAATTGTTTCCTGTCAGTGATGCATGCGTCTGACTCGAGGATCAACCGTGGCGCGTCTCCATGCCAAGAAGCCCATGTGCCGAATGAACTGGGCGGTCCCATAAGGTAATCACACAAACTTAGCGAGTGAAGATCTTCAATCGGTCTCTCGGCCGATGAATAATGAACGGGAAGATCCTTGAAGGATGCCTTTGGCGGTTTTTCATCCGAACACAAAAGAAACCCCACTTTTGAAACACCTTCGGATTGAAGTGCCTTTCGGGCTTGCTTGATCCAGCTGGCGTACTGCTCCCAGGAGTAGTACAGTTTGCCCTCTAAAAAATGCTTGTAGTCGCCTCGCCTCGCATGAACGCCGATCAGTGTGGAGTGGGTGAGTCTCAGCTCATCCACCAGAAATTCCGCTTTTCGTCTAGAGGGTTCGACTGGACTTAAAATCCTCCTGACTTCTTCTTGATGGGTCAGAAGGTCTTCCGGACAAGAAATATCCCAGCTTCTCAGGACAAGAATGCGGCAGGATGGATTCTCAAGGATTATTTGGTTGAGGTCTTCAGTAGTGACGCGTTGGTCGTCTTGTACCGAAAGCACCTTGACCCATGGATCAAGCTTCGACAGCCACTTGTCGCTACAGCATATCTTCCTTAACAAATTTACGACAGCTCCGATTCGGGCCAAAAAGGCTCCCAAACCTCTTTTTTCAATCCATCGATCGGACCGGCATTCATCTTGAGC
>NZLE01000129.1 GCA_002692605.1 Opitutia bacterium | reverse complement strand
GGGTTTGGGAGGGGTGGGTTGAGGCGTCACTTGGGGAAGCGGGGGGATGGGAGTGGGCGAAGGAGTCGCGGCGGAAAGCTCGAAAACGTGAACCACCTCGGGATCCTCTTCGCAACTTGGCAAGAGTCCAAATACGAAAAGTAAGCAAGCCAAGCCTCCATGACCGACTAAGGCATAACGAAAAATCCTACCTTCTCTCTTGTTCAATCCCAGCATTTTACCATCACCATTCGAGGAACGAATGCTCCCTTATCCTCCTAACTTAAGAAGGACCGAAGGGGAAATCAACCCCCAAGACGTTTCTTGAGAAAATCACGGATGGTGGATGCATAAAGTTCTCCACCGGTCTGAGGGAGATTATTGTGTTCGCCTTCCTCAACCTTGAGGAATTTCTTTGGACCTCCAAGGGCTTTGAAAATACTCACTCCCTGACGGTATGGAATGACTTCGTCATAGTAGCCATGGATAACCAATGACGAACAGGTTATTTTCTCAGCGTACCTGTGATTGGGGAAACGATCCCATGGAAAAAAGGGAATCTGAGTGACCGAACGGAAGGCGGAAAGGAAAGGGGATTCCAAAATCATGCCACCCAGTTGTTTTTTTTCAGCCAAATAAGTGGTCGGACCCGTACCAAGAGAACGCCCCCAGGCAATCACTTTACCGGGATCCCTGTTTAGGGTGTCGACCAAATGTTCATAGACAACGGAAATGGCTTCGTAACAACCGGATTCGCTGGGCTTGCCTTCGCTAAGTCCGTAACCGGGGTAATCGAAGGCGATGATTTCCCACTCCGGCTCCTTCCATGACTGCAAAAGGTCCTCGAGCATACCGATATCTTCTCCATTTCCATGACTGTAAATAATGCTCAGGCTCGGGTTTTCGGACTGCAAATGAAGACAGTGAATTTTTTCTCCATCCTCGAGCTCGAGAACAAGGTTTGAAAATTCGGTATCATAGGAGGACGGGCGAGGAACCGGGAAAAGCATTCGATCCGCAAACAACCAGGCAAGCCCGCAAAAGAGTAGATAAAGGCAGAAAAAAAGAAAGGCGAAACGAGCCCAGGGAATATTCATAAATTCATCCATATTCGAAGCTTCGGATTCTTCATCGATAATTATGCAATCGCAAGAAACTAAATATTTTGCTTAAGTCTTGGAATGAAAATTTGCTGTATCGGAGCCGGTTACGTCGGAGGACCCACCATGGCCATGATTGCGAAAAAATGCTCCCATGCCTCGGTCACCGTCGTTGATTTGAACGAAAGCCGCATTGGGGCTTGGAATTCGGACGAACTTCCGGTTTACGAACCGGGTCTCCTCGAGATCGTGCAAGCGGCCCGAGGCAAAAACCTGTTCTTCAGCACCGAGGTGGAGAAAAACGTGCGTGAAGCCGAAGTCATATTCATCAGCGTGAACACACCGACGAAACAGTACGGTTCGGGAGCGGGCCAGGCCGCTGACCTTAGGTATGTGGAATCGTGCGCTCGCATGATTGCGGAAGTGGGAGGAGGGGATAAGATTGTGGTCGAGAAATCAACCGTGCCGGTCAGAACGGCCCAAATGGTGAAGGAAATCCTTAACGCCTCTGGCAACAAGTTTACCTATCAAATCATTTCCAACCCCGAATTCCTAGCCGAAGGCACGGCGGTGAGTGACCTCGAAAACCCGGACCGGGTACTGATCGGAGGCGAAGAGACTTCCGAAGGCAAGGAGGCGGTTGAAAAGATTGTCAACTTGTACGCAACCTGGGTGGATCGGGGAAAAATCATAACCACCAACTTGTGGTCTTCCGAATTGTCCAAACTCACTGCCAACGCCTTTCTTGCCCAAAGAATTTCAAGCATTAATGCAATCTCCGCACTCTGTGAGGCAACCGAAGCCAACGTCGATGAAGTCGCCCGAGCCATTGGCAGTGATTCCAGGATTGGCCCGAAATTCCTGAAGAGTTCAGTGGGTTTCGGTGGTTCCTGCTTTCAAAAGGACATCCTGAATCTCTCTTACTTGTGTAGGCATTTTGACTTGCCCGAGGTCGCTCATTACTGGGACCAGGTCATTGTCATGAACGACTTCCAAAAAGAGCGCTTCGTGCAAAGGATTCTCGACCAAATGTTCAATACGGTTTCAGGCAAAAAGATTGCAGTGCTAGGATACGCGTTCAAAAAGGATACCAATGACCTGAGGGAATCTCCGGCAATCGCAATTTGCAGACGACTGCTGGAGGAAAAGGCAAGCATTCGCCTCTATGACCCGCAGGTCAGTCAAAGTGCAATTTTGGAATCACTGGGAATCCAGGACGGTTCGAATACGGAATCCTTGTCTTTTTGCGATTCGGTCGAAGAGGCGTGTTTGGGGTCAAACGCTCTTGCCTTGCTTACCGAGTGGGAAGAGTTCAAGGAGATTGATTTTGAAAAAGTTTATCAATCCATGCAAAAGCCAGCTTACGCATTTGACGGTCGAAACCTCCTGAACTTAAGAGAGCTCAGGGAAATTGGATTCCGAGCCTTCGGAATAGGACAAGCCTGAGACAGATCAGATCGCCGGTTTGCGAGCCGGTCTCTTGATCTGCTCCAATGCCTTGTCCAAAACGCCGTTAAGGAACTTCTTGGAGTTTGCGGAGGAAAACTCCTTACTAATCTCCAAAGTCTCGTCGATGATGACGACCGGAGGGACGTCCAAACGGTATTTGATTTCATACAAGGCAACACGCAAAAGGGCGAGGTCCGCTTTCGCTATTCTTGAAAAATCCCAATTGGTGACCAATTCCTTGATGATGGAGTCAAGGATTTCGATCTTGTCGAGAACTCCATCGACCAACTCGAAGGAGTAGGCATAATATTCCTCTTCATGCTCCAAGCGCTCGATGAATTCGCGTAAATCCTCACTCAAGCGATCGGTTGGATTGAATTCCCACTGAAAAAGGAATCGAAAGGCAGTGGCGCGGTTCTGCCGGCGCTGACTCCAATTCGGATTTATAATCAAATCTTCGTCCATTTTTCGTAAAGCTGGGCCATCCGGAGAGCTGCCTGGGCGAATTCCTTTCCACGGTCAAGACTTCCGGTGATTCGTTCCTCGGCGGAGTTCAGGTCTTCGGTTACGACAAGCCCGTTGATAATGGGTACGCCATGCTCAATCGCAAGGGATTGGATGGCATGGCCAGCGGACTCGGCGACCAAGTGATGATGCGAAGTGCTGCCCTTGATGACGACGCCCAAACCGATCAGGCAATGAAAGGGGCGCGCCTCCAGCATAAGTTTGAGAAGAGAGGGGATTTCATGAGAACCTGGAACCCTCTCAACGATAACCTCCTTGGGCGAACCCGAAAAGTTCAACACTTCGGTAACCCTTGCCAGCAAGGCATCACACAGAGACTGGTTGTAGGAAGCGGTTACGATGCCAAACTCATAGGGAGATGGATCAATGGGCGGGAATGTGGGCGCTTCTTCGCTCATATCAATCCTTGGGAAGAAGCATCCGATCCGTGATTTCCAAACCATACCCGTCCAAACCAACGACTTTCCGGCGGTCTCTGGAGATCAACTTCAGTTTTTTGATTCCAAGAGCCACTAGAATCTGCGCACCGATCCCATAATCGCGAAAATCCATTTTGGGAGGTTCGATTTCTTTTGATTTCGGATCTTGGACCTTGTTCCATTTTTTAAAGTCTGGTCTGCGGGGCTCCATGTAAAGGAGAGCCCCTTTCTTTTGTTTTGCAATCAGGTCCAGTGACTTCCGTATGGTTCCCGAATGACCGGAATTTTCAATAAGACCAAGCGAATCCTTGAGAACGTCAGCGGTTTGCACACGGACGAGGGTAGGGGTTCGGGCGGAAAATTCACCTAGGGTCAAAGCGTGATGAATGCGACCATCCAGAACACTCCTGAAAACACGCAATTTGAAGTTTCCGGAGGGGCAGGGGAATTCGGATTCCGAAATTTGTTCGATCAATTTTTCCCGCTTATGCCGGTACTCAATCAGAGAAGCGATTGAGATGAGTTTCAACTTCCACTGTTTCTTGAGGCGCTTCAGATCGGTGAGTCTCGCCATACTCCCATCTTTCTTAAGAATTTCACAGATCACCCCACTTGGATGCAAGCCCGCCAGGGATGCCAAATCCACCGCCGCTTCGGTATGCCCGGCGCGCTCAAGAACTCCGCCCGGCCTTGCTCTCAGGGGGAAAACGTGCCCCGGTTGAACAAGAGAATCGGGAGAGGAATCTGGGTTCGACAAGATTCGAATGGTGGCTGAGCGGTCATAGGCGCTGATCCCCGTGCTTATTCCCTCGGCCGCGTCCACCGAAACCGTGAAATCGGTTTTCTGGGCTTCGCGATTATGGGGAACCATGCTGGAAATCCCCAAGCGGGAAAGTTGGTTGCTGAGTAAGGGAACGCAAATCAATCCCCTGCCATGCAGGATCATATGATTGATGGATTTGGGAGTGGCCTTGGATGCCGCCATGACCAAATCGCCTTCGTTTTCACGAGATTCGTCATCGGTTACGATCACCATGTTTCCCTTGGCGATTTCAACGAGGGCATCCTCTACCGGATCGAAGGCTGACTTTGTTTTGTTAGGCACGGTTCTGTGATTAGATAGAACCTCCATGATAAAGGTTAAACTCAGATCCTCAACGCAATTCACGCGCCGGGGAACAATGCCTTCCCTAAGCTTGATCAAGCAAATCAAGGAAGGCCGACTCGCTTAAAACTTCAACTCCAAGGTCTTCTGCCTTTTTTAACTTGGAACCTCCTCCGATGCCTGCAAGGAGATAATCCGTTTTCTTGCTCACGCTTCCGGAGACCCGACCTCCATGGCTCTCGATCCTAAGAGTGGCCTGATCCCGATTCATCGACTCCAGGGTTCCCGTCAACACGAAAGTTTTTCCCGCCAAAAGCGAAGAGTCCGAAGTTTGCGCAGCTTGCTCGCAACGAACCCCCAACCTCATCAGTTGATTGATCATTTCAAGAGTCTCATCGTCACTGAAAAAGTCACGGATGCTTTGAGCCATGATCGAGCCAACTCCATCAACGGACGAAAGATCTTCGACGGTCGCTTCCATCAAAGCCGAAAGGCTGCCGAACCTCGAAGCCAAATCCTTGGATGCCGAGCTACCCACATGCTTGATTCCCAAACCGCACAGGACTCTCCAAAATTCCCGCTTCTTGCTGTCCGCCAGCGCGGCAATGAGATTTTCAGCGGATTTTTCGGCGAATCCATCCAACTGCATCGCTTGCTCGAAGGTCAATAGATAGAGATCGCATATGCTTCGAGCCAAACCTCGTTCAACCAACTGATCCACCACCGCTTCCCCCAAATTTTCTATATCCATGCATCCACGCGAAGCGAAATACTCCAACCTGCCTTTGATTTGCTCAGGGCACGAAGGG
>NZLE01000128.1 GCA_002692605.1 Opitutia bacterium | reverse complement strand
CCAAGTAATACCCATTTTTCGGATATCTTCTTTGCAGGCATCGGCAAATTCCTCTCTACACCGACTGGGGTCAAGATCATCCATTCGTAAAATCAAGGTGCCGTCTAACTTTCGGGCTCGTTTCCATGCAGTGCAAAAGGTTCGAGCATGACCCACATGAAGATAACCGGAAGGCGTGGGAGCCAATCTCCCCCGATAGAAATTTTTCGGATTATCCTCGCTCATCTCTCAAAAGTAAGATTTAGCTTAACCCCTTACTATCGAGAAGTAAAAACTTCTCCCTAATGACAAAAACGATGAATTTCAAAGATTTGGGCTTAAGCTCGAAAATTCTTCGAGCCATTGAAGAGCTCGGTTACGAAGAACCTACGCCGATACAGGAAAAGTCAATCCCCGCGATCCTTGAAGGTCGCGACCTAGTAGGGTCCGCCCAAACCGGAACGGGTAAGACAGCAGCTTTTGCCTTGCCCGCCCTCCACAGGCTAGGCAAGCACGGGAAATGCCGAGTTCTGGCACTAGCCCCGACCCGAGAGCTAGCAATTCAAATCGAAGAGAATTTTCGGATTTACGGCAAGCATTTGGATCTAAGGTTGGCTTTGCTCTACGGTGGAGTCAAATACGGCAAGCAACTGGAGCAACTTGGGAACGAGCCCGATGTGGTCGTTGCGACTCCCGGTCGTTTGCTCGACCACATAGGGCAAGGCAACCTAAAGCTTAAATCGATTGAAATCCTAATTCTCGATGAAGTGGATCGAATGCTGGATATGGGTTTCATCGAAGACGTTACGAAAATTATCCAGAAAACTCCTCGCTCCAGGCAGACCCTTCTTTTTTCAGCAACAATTCCAGACTCCGTTCGCCGATTATCCGCATGGGCTCTCAATAATCCCGCAGAAGCCAAAATTGACATTAAGATTTCCGCCGCGGATACGGTCAGTCATGCATTGTATCCGGTCCCTGCAATTCAGAAATTCGACCTATTGATTGCACTTTTGAAGGAAGTTAAATTCGAAAATCTGATTATCTTTTTTCAAACACGCAGAGGAACCGACAAAATCAGTCGATGGCTGAGCGAGCATGGACAGGAGGTCAGGGTTTTGCACTCCGACCTAAAGCAACGGGACCGTCAGCAAGCACTCCAAGACTTCAAAGAGGGAAAAGTTAAAATCCTATCGGCAACGGACGTCGCGTCAAGGGGACTGGACATTTCCAACGTAACTCATGTGATTAACTATGATGTCCCTCAACATTCCGAAGACTACGTGCACCGAATTGGACGGACTGGAAGAGCTCGGACTGAAGGGGAGGCTTTCACCCTTTGCAAACCAGAAGAAATTCCTCTCGTCGAATCCATCGAAAAACTGCTCGGCAACCCATTGCCTAGAAAATTTCTTGATCACTTCGCATACAGGGATCAACCTGAGACCCTGACCCCATCCGCGCCCGTTGTCTCAAGAAAAAGGAACCGAGGTTTCGGAAAACAAGTCTCATTTGGCTCTCGAAGGAGAAGATAGTTCCCCCTGCAAACCAATTATTTTAAAAAAACCGTCCTTATTGGACGGTTTTTTTTTAGAAAAAGATCTACTCTCCTGCCCTATCTTGATGAAGTGATTGGAGATTGTGCACCGAGGTCGACTCAACGCGCACTGTGTCTGAACCCAAATCAAGAACTGCCTTCACGGGAAAGGTTACAACTTGAGTGCATGAAGAAGCCAATCCCATTACGCAAATAATTGACATGATCAAAAGAAACTTGCTCACGCATGAACTCCATAGTATTGGGCTCGCTTAGGCAATCTTAGAATTCACTCTCATGGATATTCCCACATCTTTCATTACAGTTTGCAACCTTGCAGTTGCAGATTGGAGCATAACAGTCAGCTATTTGTTATTGATCCCGATCCTTGCAGCCATAATCGGTTGGGGTACAAATCATCTAGCTGTGAAAATGCTTTTTCACCCCAAAGAACCAATTTCACTTGCGGGATTTACGGTGCAAGGTGTCTTTCCAAAAAGACAAAACCAACTCGCCGAAAAGCTAGGGTCTCTCGTATCCGAGGAATTGTTTTCGGTTAGGGACATTTCTGAGCGGATTGAAAATTTCGCGACTAGTTGCGAAACGATGAAGGCAGTGGAGCGTAGAATTGAAAAAACCATTCGCGAGAAACTGGTTGGCGCATTTCCCATGCTGACGATGTTTCTAACCGATGATATGATTCAAAAAATCACTCGGCTATTTAAGTCCGAACTGGAGGATTTCATGAAGCAATCCGCTTCTGAATTGAGCGATCAACTGGAGAACAATTTGGATGTGAGAGAGATTGTCCGCAAAAAGGTTTTGGCCTTTTCTTCGGATAAACTGGAACAATTGCTTTTCGAACTGATGAAAAAAGAATTTCGGTTCATAGAGCTCGTAGGTGCGGTTTTAGGATTTACCATCGGTTGCGCCCAGGTTCTTTTGGTCGTGGCATTTGAAATTTTTTGAGGTGCCAATAACGAGTTGCCATTCTCAATTCGGACATCAACTCTAGGGAAGTTTATGAACGAATGGCTCAACCTCTACGGGAAACAATTCTATGAATTTGTTTTCATTCCCGAGGTGCAGTTTCAAGCATGCACAGCATGCGGCACCTTGGTTTTGGCTTTTTTTCTATCCAAACTATGCCTGAAATTCTCACCAAAATCGACGGAAGAGGACATAGTCAAAGTATGGAAGAATAAGGCTTGGAAGTTGCTGGAGAGAATCCTGTTTCCTTTGATCTCGGCATTTGCCCTTCTCGTTGCGCTCTCCGCTTTCGAACGCATGGCTTGGAGCACCGATGAATTGCTTAAGCCCGTGCTTAGCCTATCAATTGCATGGCTATCTTATCGCATGATCGGCTTTTTCATCAAGAGTCGAGCGTGGTTAAGGCTATTGGCTGTGCTGGCCTTTGGTCTTGCCGCCCTTCAGTGTTTCGGTTTGCTCGACAAATCGATCGAATTGCTTGGCGTATTGGCTTTCAATCTCGGAGATCGAAGGGTTTCAGTATTGGACCTTCTGAATGGTATTGTCATTTTGATGTTCCTTCTTTGGATCAGCTCATTCTTGGGAGCAAGTGGAGAGAAACGCATCAAGGAGCTTCCCCACTTGCCCCCTTCCCTTCAGGTTCTCTTGGCAAAAGTTCTGCGAGCCTTTTTGGTTTTCGTATCTTTTGCCATCGCTCTCAGCACGGTCGGTTTGGACTTGTCCTCCTTTGCCCTTCTGGGTGGTGCGATTGGCGTAGGAATTGGTTTCGGTTTACAGAAGGTGGTATCGAATTTGGTGAGTGGTCTTATCCTTCTTATCGATCGATCCATTAAACCGGGTGACGTCATCGAAATTGAAGGAACCTATGGATGGATCAATTCACTTCGGGCTCGTTACGCATCCATAATTACCAGAGACGGCAAGGAACATTTGATTCCGAACGAAGATCTCATCACCAATCGTGTGATCAACTGGTCTTTCAGCGACCGAAACGTGCGGGTGCGGGTACCATTGGGAATTTCCTACGATTCCGACCCTAAAGAAGCCATTGACCTATGCTTGGAGGCGGCCCAATCCGTACCTCGAACGCTTCAAGTCCCAAACCCCAAATGCCTGGTTGTTGGATTTGGCGATAATGCCATTGAGATGGAGTTACGCTTTTGGATCGACGATCCTTCCAACGGAGTTGGCAACGTAAGAAGCGAAGTCCTTTTGGCGATTTGGGATAGATTCAAGCAAAACGGAATCAACATTCCCTTTCCGCAGAGAGATTTGCACATTCGGAATTTTCCCGAATCAATGAGAACCAAGGATTCGTGAGAATTGAAAACGTTTCGCCCTCTTCTTCAAAGCTTGCCAATTTGATCAATTCAGGTTTTTTTAGAGGTTTTTGAATTATGTCCACAACAGCCGCAATCCCTCTAATAGAATTTTTAGCCATGGCACCTTCAGGTTCCGAACAAGGACCGGGAGGTCTGATGGGTTTTCTTCCCATGATTTTAATCTTTGTGGCCTTTTATTTTTTGCTCATTCGTCCTCAAAGGCAGAAGGAAAAGAAACTTAAAAACATGATCGCCGCTCTGGAAAAAGGGGCAAAAGTCAAAACGGTTGGTGGTCTTTATGGCACCGTTACCGGAGTGAAGGATGATCGCTTCGTTCTTCGTATCGCCGAAAACGTTAAGATCGAAGTGGCCAAAGAAGCCGTTGCCGCTAAAGTCGATTGATTATGTCCGCCTAGTCCCGCTAGGAAGACTAATATCCATCTTTCCCATTATCATGAAATCAAACTCGTGGAAACTTTTCCTCACCCTATTTCTGATTCTAATCAGCTTCCTTTTGATTACCCCGCTAGAGGATCGTTCACTTGGGGAATATGCCCTAAGCCAAGTAACCTCTGAAGCAAACGCTTCGGATCATATCGGTCATGAAAGTTTCTCAGAAGTCATCGAAAACCTTCAAAATCAGATTGGTGAGGATGAAGTCATCGATTATGGTAAACTGAGGGACTATGGGAAAAGTAATCGCTTGGATTATGCGGCCTTTTTTAGCCCGCCCGAAGGTATGCTCGGAACGATTGGTTCGAGAATTCTCCCCATTCTGATCAAACCCGGCAT
>NZLE01000127.1 GCA_002692605.1 Opitutia bacterium | reverse complement strand
TCCAACGACGTGACCGGAGCGGTGACCTTGACTGGTGCGGCGGTGACTTTGGCGGACACGACTGCGACCTCGATTGCCGGAATCACTGCGACTGGAGCCTTGACTCTGACCAGTGGAGGAGCGATTACCCAAAGCGGAGCATTGCAAGTCACGGGTGACTCGACTTTTGCGAACACAGCCGGGACGAATGCAGCGATTACCTTAGGTGATTCAAACAACGCATTTAATGGGAAGGTAACTTTTGATACGGACGCAGGAAGCGCCGTAACCATAACGGATGCCACTTCCTTGGAATTGGAAACTCTTTCCGCAGCAAGCCTCAATGTGACAAGCGGTGGCGCTGTCACCGATGGAGGCACACTGGCAATCACCGGAGCCACTTCCATAAGCGCAAGCGGTCAGAGCATCACCTTGGATGATACCGCATCCACCTTTGGCTCTCTTTCCCTAACGGGTGCGGACGTTGCGGTCATTGAAGCCGATGCCACCGAGTTGGGAACAAGTGCGGTGAGTGGAACTTTGGCGATCACCTCCGGTGGCGCCGTCACGGATAGTGGCGCATTGACCATTGCCGGCGCCACAACCATTAGCGCAAACGGACAGAATATAACCTTGGATGATACCGCATCCACCTTTGGTTCACTCACCTTGACAGGCGCAGACGTTGCGATAACCGAGGCCGATGCCACGCAATTGGGTTCAAGTTCCGTAACCGGAAGCCTGTCCATCACTTCAAGCGGAGAAGTAACGGACGCTGGAACCTTAACCGTCGGTGGCGTCACAACCATTAGCGCGAGCGGACAAAACATCACCTTGGACGACGCGTCTTCCACCTTTGGCTCTCTTTCGCTTACCGGAGAAAACGTTGCAGTGACCGAGAACGCGGATATGGAATTGGCTGCATCCACGATCAGTGGAACGGCAACCTTCAACAGTTCCGGAAATGCCGTATCCGATAGCGGTACGCTGACCATTGGAGGCACAACCACCATTAATGCCGGTACGGCTACCTTGACCCTAGATGATTCCTCCTCAAGCTTTGCTGATCTTAAGATTACCGGTGGAGATGTCTATGTCGAGGAATCCGGGTCACTTACCGCATCAAGCGTATCCGCTACCAACCTTCAGCTGAAAGCGGACTCCGGTATATCGGTTACCTCGCAAGGCGTCGAAAACTTTGCCGCTCAATCTCAGACTGGTGATATTTCAATCGTGAACGAAGGCGGATACGGCATTTCGACGATGTCTTCATTGAATGGAGTCAGCCTTACCGACGAATCGGCAACTGGGACAATTTCAATTATCGCAAAAAGCCCTCTCACCATCAACGCCCCCATCAATGCTCAAAAGGGGTCTTTGTTGCTTGCCGCTTCCGGTAACAGCGCATCCGATGACCTTACGATCAACAGTGAGATTACAGCAGCATCCGCAAAGATCTACGCCGGAGATTCGATAAAACTCGAAACCAACGCCATTCTTAACACTGAAAGCACTGAACTTTTGGTTGGGACGAATTACGATTCCACTACGCAGATCGCATCCGCTGGATCCGAAAGTGCGAAATTCGAATTGGTGAGGGGTGTGGCTTTACCAGCGAATACTAAGATTTCCGGTTTGGGACAAGCTGCCATAGGTTTTGATTCAAAAGCCAGAGTCACTCAGGCAAGCTATGCTCAAATGGTCGATTACTTCAATGCCATCGAGTCACTTGTCGAAGAGACCGTAACTTGGGATAATATCGAACTCTTGGGATTCTTACCCGATCACTTGTCCAGCTTGTTGGCTCCTCAGAACACGGGAGAAATCGAAACGGAAGAGGAATAGGCTTTCCTTATCCAACGAGTGTTTGGCCGTTATCCTCTAGGGATATTTGTTCGAGTTTGCTTACCGCTCGTTGAGCCCATTCCGTGGGCTTTTCATACGAGCCTGCCGCATCGCCAAAGGTTGACCGAAGCATTTGGGTATCGATTACTCCAGGGTTGAAGGCCACGGTAGCCAATCCCTCGGGTAATTCTTGAGCCAAGGAACGAGTCAGCCCTTCCACTGCCCATTTGCTGGCGCAGTAGGGCGCCACTTCTGGAGCGGTCGATTGTCCCCAATAGGAGCTGAAGTTTGCGATGATGCCTTCACCCGCTTCTTCCATGTGAGGGAGAAAGCTACGAATCATATGGTGGATTCCCCCCAAGTTGACTGAGAGAACTTGATTGAATTCTTCCGGAGAGACGTCTTGAAGCTTGGCATTCCGGTTGATCAGGCCCGCATTATTGACCAATAGCCTGGGAGTTCCCAGTTCCGTAAGGACTTCCTTGGCAAAAGCATCAACTTGCTGAGCTTGGGTAACGTCCGTTTGAACAAGACAATGCGAATTGCCCAAAGCCATGGAAAGGTTTTGCAGGGATTCCTCGGAACGCGAACAGCCGGCAACTTGCCAACCTTTCCGATCAAATTCTTCGGCCATGGCTCGCCCAAGCCCACGGGACACCCCTGAAATGCAGACAATTTCACTCACCCTTTTTTTGCGAGGCAGTTGGCTCCTGATAACCGGGGCTTCCCGGTCCCTTGTGATAGGGTGGTTGGCGGGAAAGGTTCCAATGAGCCAGCAACCAGACGGAAGCGAACAACAGAGTAAGGCTTATTATGATGATCCACTCGATCTTACTTTTCTTTCTCTGGCTCATTGGTTTTCCACTTGGTTTTCTGATTTTTTAACCTCACTACCGTTGATGGATATCTTTTTATTCCAGATCAGGCAAAACCAAAGCTTCCAATGAAGTCGAACCTAACTGGTATTCACGCTTGCCGGAAAATACGGACTACGAAGGTATTCATCCATTCCGTCTTGAAAGTGGATTTTTTAGGATATGTGAACAACGGGGTTGTCTGCCATCGCGAATACGGGCAGTTTACTGATAACCTTTAAGTTATGAATACAACCCCGCCACTTGTTAGAACTACTTTTCTGCTTCTGATAATTCTCAATCAAGTTCTTGGCTCGGATCAAAGACCTAACTTGATTTACGTCGTCTGTGATGACCTAGGGTATGGAGACCTTGGGTGTTATGGGCAAAAAGTGATCAAGACGCCAAGATTTGATCGAATGGCCAGTGAAGGATTACTCTTCACGGATCATTACGCCGGTCATACCGTGTGTCGTCCTTCGCGCTTGGTTTATTTGACCGGAAAGCATTCGGGTCATACTGCCATTGCGGGTAATAATATGCATATTTTGCCCGAAGGTTCGGTGACCGTAACCAGCCTGCTCCAAAAAGCCGGATACAAGACAGGCGGTGTCGGAAAGTGGGCTTTGGGGCACCTGGGTTCCACGGGTCATCCGAATCGACAAGGATTCGATTTTTTTTACGGTTATTTGGATCAAAGCGAAGCTCATGATTACTACCCCGAATTTCTATATCGAAATGAAGGCAAGGAGAGACTTCCTGGAAACCTGAACAGCGGTCGTCGCAACGTATCCTCCCAAAAAGTCACCTATGCCCATTCGCGGATTACGGAAGAAGCGCTTGCGTTCATAGTAAGAAACCGGGAAATGCCTTTTTATCTTAACCTGACCTGGACCATTCCTCATACCAACAACGAAGCCAAAGGGAACGGGCAGGAAGTTCCCGACTATGGTATTTATGATCAAATGGATTGGCCGGAACCGGAACAGGGTTTCGCTGCCATGATCACGTTGATGGATCAGGATATGGGTAGAATTCTGGATCTTTTGATTGAATTGGAAATCGCCGAGAACACTTTGGTCATCTTTACCTCCGACAACGGGCCTCATAATGAGGGTGGTCACAAAGTCTCCTTTTTCAATTCAAGCGGACCTCTCAAGGGCTATAAGCGCTCTTTGCACGAAGGAGGTATTCGAGTTCCAATGATCGCATGGTGGCCTAACACCATTCTTCCCGGTGAAAGCGATCATCCCTCCGCTTTTTGGGACTGGTTGCCCACGGCCTGCGAATTGGCGGGAATCGATTCTCCCAACGGCTTGGACGGTGTGTCTTTCGCTCCCACGCTTCT
>NZLE01000126.1 GCA_002692605.1 Opitutia bacterium | reverse complement strand
GCCTATTCGACTTCCGGATTGCCCGTAAGCTTCATTTCCAGCGATCCTTCAATCGCTGCGATTTCCGGTAATTTGCTTTCCATCGTTGGAGTGGGAGAAGTCACCATCACGGCAATTCAGGGTGGAGACTCGCGTTATCACCCCGCTCTACCTAAGCATCAAGTGTTGAGAATCATTCACCCAGTGGTGAAAGATGACCAACTCATCGAATTCGCTGAAATCCCAATCAAGGTCAGAGACGATCCGCCTTTCCAACTTGAGGCCAATGCCACTTCGACGGGTATTCATCATCGGGTGTATCGTTTGCCGGTTAAGTTCAGTGTGATCAGCGGACCTGCCTCGGTTGATTCCAATGGTGTGGTGACCTTGGACGGCACGGAGGGCAACGTGACCATCACCGCCGCTCAGAGCGGAAGCGCTTACGTCAAGCCGGCCCTTCCGGTGACAAGAACCTTCGAGGTTTCCCCCAAGCAAAGACCGGTAATCATCTTTCCTGATTACGCGGCTCATGGGCAATTGCCCGAAATGCCATATGGTCACCGTCCCTTAGTGGTTCAGGGAGCCTATTCCACCAATGGCGAACCTCTGCAGATAACCAGTTCGAATTCATCCATCGTTTCGGTTTACCGAGGCAGTCGCATCATTCCGAAAGCGGAAGGTACGGTGGTACTGAGTTTTGACGTTCCGGAAAGTGAGTTTTTCGTATCCGCGGAAACTGTTCAGAAAACAATCACGGTGATCAGACCATCCAAGCAAGCCTGGAGGAATTTTAGAAGAAATGACGTTCGATACAGTCAGACTCGAGGTAAGTTTTTGGCTCGTCTGGCAGTAAGCGATCCATTCCTCGATCCGATTCTGGCCGCAAGGGTTTTTGATGAGGATTACAGTGACTCGGATAGTGATGGGTACAGTAATTTGTTTGAGAGAGCTTTGGGTTTGGATTCACTGGGACCCGATGACCGACAACACCTTCCCCTTCAGATTATCAAACAACCAAGTGACCATAAGCAAAGGCTCTCCTTCATTAGATACAAGAATCCGCTTCTGACCACAGGGGAGCAATTTCTCTATATTGTCGAACAAAGTACGGATCTGCAAACTTGGTCGACGCAGGGACTGAGCTTGGAGAAATCCGTTGACTTGGGAGGGGATATGCAGCGAGAAACTTGGGTTTCGGACTCCGTTCTTTCCCCCGGAAATCGAAGGTTTCTGCGCCTGCGAGTGGCTTTGCCTTGATCTGGGCCATAGGGTTGGAAGAACAAAACCCTTGCATTGATCATTTTCAAGTTGATGATTTTAGGGATTCCTTCAAATTGGATATTACGAAACCATTAACCCCTACTACTATGAAGAAGTTATTATCTCTGTTTTTACTCTGTTCGCTGGGTTCCTTTTTGTATGCCGGTGAGTATCCCGATATCAGTGTGAAAGAACTCCAGAAAGCCATCAAGGACGGCAAGGTCACTGTGATTGACGTGAATGGAGCCAAGTCCTTCAAGCGCGGGCATATTCCAACTGCCATTGACTTTTCCTCACAAGGTAAGAATTTGGGCAAACTTCTTCCCAAGGATAAGAATCAGTTGGTCGTAGCCTATTGCGGAGGTCCGGGATGCGGAGCCTACAGGCGTGGAGCGGATGCGGCAGCCAAGCTCGGCTTCAAGAACGTTAAGCATTTGTCGGCCGGTATTTCCGGGTGGAAGAAATCAGGCGCCCCGATTGAGAATTAATTCGTACTTTTGTCTTTTGAAAAAAGGCGTCCGTTAGGGCGCCTTTTTCATTTTACGATAAAGCGGAAGGTGAAAGTTGAGCGCTTCATGAATTCGCTTTCTTTCCACTTCCGACAGGTTGTTGCCCGGATCAAGGAGGATTTGTCGTAAGCGAGCAAAGAATTTTTGCTTCAATGCGGAGGGAAGGTTTTGAAAGGCCTTGCTCAGCAGCATATAAGAGCATCTGATTTCAAACAGTCGGTTGCGCAGGTTCAGTGTTTTGAGATTGTATTGGGGAGGAGATTTGGGAAAGGAAGCTTCGAATTCTTTGGCAAATTGAGTATCGAGTCTAAGAGGAGTGGGCAAGTTGGCTTCATCCACAAAAAGAGTGTAGCCGATCAGGTTTTCGAGTGCTTGTTCGAAGCTTTTTTCATCTCCATCCTCATGGAGGAAACCGAGGCGAATGCACTGGTTGGTAAAGCCAATTTGATGAGATAGTATAGCGTGAGCGACGGCCTCACTCGTAGCTTGAGGGTAGTTGTGCTTCAAATACGCATGATTGGGTGAAATCTCATCGCGACGGAGTTTGCCCCGGACGAAGCTTCCCAGAGAGTTTGCCCAACTGCCCGGATATTGATTGCTGCCGGTAAGAAACCAACCCCCGAAGCGATTTTCGTATGGAATTTGATGACCCACGGAATTTGTAATTAATCGGTCCAAGGTGCCGCCCCCCTTTTGAGGGACGACCGATTCAAGCAAGAGGCCGGGGACAAAGCCGGTTTTGTCCGAGTCATGGCATCGCATGCAACGATCCGACTGAAGAATTTGAGGGTGAGATGCGGACCTGGATGGAGGAAGCGAAAAGATGTATGGCAGAATCCCCTCTTCCTTATCAACTTCGATCACTTCGATCTGACCGCCCGGAACGTAGCCGAGGTAGAGGTTGTCGTTAAAATAGATTGCCCGAGGATTGCCGGGACTTATCTTACTCAGTTGCAAACTGGTTGTTGAGAATACGAGGAGTTGTGAGGAACTGGGTATCCTTAGGAAGCTCAGTAGTTCGATCAGGCGTTCTCGGTCCGTCTGCCCATAGTAGGCAGGAATGCCTCCCGCCTCAATGTGATCTTTGTAATTCCGGAAGCTCGTGAATGCGGTCTGATCCTGACCGACCTCCTTGGGTTCTGATTGACTTGGGGGGCAAACCAGAAGGCAAAGAGCGACAGTCGAGCTTATGCGTCGCTTTGGACTAAACTTAGGCATCGGTCTTATCTTAGGTGCAACTTCTTGCTCAGCAAGATCGCATTCGAGGGACGGGTTGAGTAAACTTTCGTTTTGCTTTTACTTCTTTTTCGTCGCATATTTGATTATAAGATCCATGGATTCAATAGCCCAAGCTCGTTTGCATTTCCGCATGCTCTGTCTGCTTCTTACTTCGGTTTGCGGTTTCGCTTCGGACAGCAATACCGGGGATTTCGCAGGATCCATTTCCATCGCATTGCCCGCTGGTTCGACGGACTCCCCCTATTACAGAATCATATCTCCCAGTCTCAAGGGGCAAGCGGTGTTTCGTGGTTTGGTTGATTCCGTGTCGGATAATAATATCTCCTTTTCAAGGGTTCCGGATTTGCTCGATCCCACCACTCTTTCCAATCCCTTCAAGCCAGGTATGCTCGCTTGCAGAAAAGCTCGCGCCACCGCGAATTTGGACGCGGATGGAAATCAGACCGTATCCTCTCTCACGATCGATTATGCAGGCCTTGCTTACCAAGTGGCTCCTGAGATCACCATAGATTTACCGACGGAAGGGAACCAATCCGGAGTTAATTATGAGGTCGCTCAAGTGGAGGCAACTCTCGGAGGCGCCGACCAAATTACCTCAATCAGTGTTCTCAATGGTGGGAAGGGGTATGCGTTTTCTCCGAAAGTTTTAATTGAAGGTGGCCCTCATTACCTAAGAGTTGCCGATCTCGATTCCAATCATACGGGAAAGTTTTTCAAGATTGTCTCGAATTCTGGGGCTAACGTGATCGTGGACAATAACCTGAGTGAGTCAATATCCTCCATTTTCTCCGCCAATTCCCCGGTTGAGATTTTTGAAGCTTGGACGCTTGGCAGCCTTTTCGGTTATGACTCAACCTCGCTGAACGAAGGCAACTCTTCTTCTGCGGATTACGTCTACATTTTGAAAAGCGTTGGGCAGGATGGAACCACCAATGACTTCGTTCCCTACTTTCATGACGGCACGGCCTGGAGAGCTGTGTCCGATACCGTTTCCGACTATGGGGACGTGATCATTCCTCCGGACAAAGCCATGATCATAGCAAGGAGGGCCTCCCAACCCCTTAACCTCGTTCTTTCGGGTACGGTAAGGACGCAAGGGACCTTCATAGAGCTTCCCGAGGCTCACAAAAGAGCGCTGATCAACAATCCATTCGGTTTGGATATTATGCTGTCGGACCTTATCCCTCCGCTGTCGCTGACCGTAAGTGATAGCAATTTCTCGGGCTGGTTGGCCAACGAGTCTCAGGAAATCGCCGACAACGTCAGGATTTTGAACCAAGGCGTGTGGGAAACCTTTTGGCATGATGGAACCAATATGGGGATTACGACGAAAGCTTATGCGACCGCCCGGGCCGGTTCGGGCGTCGGGGGGTCACTTTCCCAACAGGACATCTCCCTGGCGAACGGTTCCATCACCCATATGTCGAACCCGAGTTTGGGAACGAACGTTACGGTCACTTCTCCCGGGCACGGACTGCGTAACGGATTCATGGTCACTATTGAAGGAGCAAGCGGATATAAAACCGATGACAACAAGTCACAGGTCGATGAAAATGGAACCGTTGTTTCGTCTGGAAGCGGTTTGGTCATCGAATCGGCGGCAAATGGAATTTTTCTCGTCAGCAACAGCACTGCCAATACCTTCGAACTGGAAGGCAAAAGCGGGAATTGCGACTTCATCGATAATGGCAATGCGTTTTGGTCGACGGGTTCGGGTGGAGCGGGTTACACGTCGGACAGCATGGTTTCGTTCGTTGGCGGTGGCGGTAGCGGAGGCAAAGGCATAGCAAAGGTAAACGCCGGGTCCATCACGACCATTCTCATTACGGATCCTGGAGCCGGTTACCTTGAAGCTCCGAACCTTCTGATTCATTCGGGCGGTTGGAAGCGGATGGGCGCGGGACGATCTCCTTCGAACGATTTTACGGTTCCCGCAGGTTCGGGCATTCTTCTCGTGCGAAACCATAGCGGTGGCGTAGCCACTCGGGTTCCCATCCGAAACCCCCTGAAATAGATCCTGACTTTTGGATGATCCGCTAGTGTATGTTCTGGGCGTCGACGTCCAGAATGTCATGCACCTCTCGATCCAAGGGGAAAGCGTTTCGCTTGATCTCAAGTTCACGAACAACTCTTGTGACTTCGTTGGTGAAGTAAAACAAGTGATGGCGATAAAGTCCTTTCATTTTTTCAAGTGGAGCCGCTGCCGGTCCGCGAACGGTTAGACCTTCGATCGGGTTTTCCCGCAGGGCTCTTGCCCACTGCTGGGCGTAGAATTCGGTCTTCTCCGAGCTCCTTCCTCGAAAAAGATGACGGATCAGACTCCTGAATGGCGGATAACCCAATTCCTTCCGCATTTCCATCTCCTCCTCGACGAATCCCCGGAGGTCTGATTTGCGGGCAAATTGTATGGACGGCGAATGCGGGGCATAGGACTGAACGTATACCTCACCCGCCCGGTCTCCTCGCCCAGCCCTTCCTGCGACTTGAACAAGCAACTGGAAGGCTCTCTCCGATGCCCTGAAGTCTTCCATGCGCAACGGAAGGTCCGCATCAATCACTCCCACGAGCGTGACGTTGGGAAAATCCAAACCCTTGGCGATCATTTGCGTGCCAACGAGGACGTCGATCCTCCCTTTTCTAAAATCCCGCAGGGTTGATCGAAGGGCATTTTTCCGATAGGCCATATCCGCATCCACCCGAACCACTTTCGCTCTCTTCGGCATCAAGGAGGAAACCAAATCTTCGATACGTTGGGTTCCGTGCCCTTTTTTCCGTATGTTCAGGGATTGGCAGGAAGGGCAGACCATGGGAGAAGGTTTGCGATATCCGCAGAGATGGCATTTCAGAAAACCATCGGTTCGATGATAAGTCAGTGCGATACTGCAGTCCTTGCATTGTTCCACATGTCCGCAATCAGGGCAGATCATGGTCGTGTTGAAGCCTCTCCGGTTAAGAAAAAGAATGCTTTGCTCCCGATCCGAATACCGTTGCCTAAGTGACTCGACCAAGGGTTGCGAAAGGACTGGAGGGGTTCTTTCCATCTGGGCTTCCCTGCGCATATCCACAACGTGAACGAGTGGCAATTCCCTACCGTCGATTCTGTGGTTCAATTTACTTTGCAAATATTTCTTCCTGTCGACGTTCCTGAGCGTTTCCATGCTGGGCGTGGCGCTTCCGAGCACGCAACTTGCCCGATTGAGCATGCATCGGTAGACTGCGACGTCTCGTCCGTGGTAACGGGGGGAATCTTCCTGCTTATAGGCGCTTTCGTGCTCTTCATCGACAACGACCAGGCGCAAATTGCGTATGGGGGCGAAGACCGCCGATCGCGCTCCCACGGCAATTCTGGCTTTACCGGAACTCAGGTTTCTCCACGCATCCAAGCGCTCTCCCGCTGAAAGATGGCTATGCCAAACCACCACTTCCTCGCCTGATTCGGCGAAGAAATGTCTCACTCTGGATACGGTTTGAGGAGCAAGCGAAACTTCCGGTACCAAAAAGAGGACTCCACCATCGTTTTTCAGGGCTTCCTGCATGGCTTCGAGGTATACCTCCGTCTTACCGGAACCGGTGACGCCAAGCAAAAGTCTTACCCCGAAATCCTTGGACCTAAGGTCGGTTGTCATTTCGCCAGCGGCCTTTTTTTGTTCTTTTGTGAGGGTGATTTCGGAGCGAACCTTGCCATGGAAGTCATCCAGTTCATCATCGTAGGCTCTCCGCTCGACGACCATCTCCCCTATTTCGGCAAAGCCTTTTTGGACTAGTCCTTGGGCTGCGCTTTCGCTCAGTTGAAGGTCCTTTAGGGCAGAACGCAGAGAAATCTTATTCTTTCCCTTCCGCATGTAATGCAGCAGCGCTCTTTGCTTGGGCGCCCGAAGGAGTTCACTTTCCGTTGCCGACTTGCCCTTGTCGGTGAGGACGAGGGTTCTTTCGGTCTTGGCTTGCATGCCATCTCGGATGGCTGAAGGAATCATGCATTCGAGCACGGATTCCATGGAAGAAGAGTAGTAGGAAGTCATCCAGCGAGCAAGGCGTATCAGTTCAGTGCTCAAAGCCTGCTCTTCCTGCACCACGGAGGAGATGAATTTAAGTTTCTTGGCATTTGGCTTATCCTTGGGTTTCAGAGAAAAGACAACCCCAAGGATTCGTCGTGGGCCCAGAGGTATTCGTACGATGGACCCCACCTTGATCAGGGGAGCCAATTTCAGCGAATACCCGTAGGTCAGAGGATGGTTGAAACCAGCCATCGGCTGGATTTCGGCAAGAAGCTCTTGTTCATGAGGACTCATTCACTTCCTTACATCGTAACAAATCAAGCGTGGGCCCGACTTGGATTGGCGGTCTGTCTCGTTTTGCATCACGTAAAGCAATCCGCCGTGCAATGCGGGCAAAGTCCAGGTTCCCGGGGCAAAGAACAATTGCGTCTTTGAGATTACCTTCCACCCTCGCTCGTCCATATCCACCCAAACGAGAGAGCCAAGTTCGGATAAGCATAGAAATTTACCTTCCACAAGTAGAAAGGAGGCTCGGAAGAGCTCCAAACGAAGATCGCGACCGATTAGGGAATCCATCCAGTGAATGGGTTCTTTCCATTCCAATTCCAAACTCTTGAGGTTCAGGCAAAAGACTTCAGCTCCCCGTTGGTGTCTTCCGGAAACCCCATACAGGAATCCCTTGGTTTCGATGGGCGTCATCCAGTGCAGGTTGATGGCGGAGTCCCGCCAAATGACTTCAGGGCGGAAGTCTTCGGTGAATTGGAGGATGACACCGCCTTTTTCATAACACTCGGACAAAAAGACCCGATTTCCGCCAAGAGGTATGGGAGGCACTGCATTGGCGGACTCATAGTTGGATGAGCGCCAAGGGAAGCGAGACAAAGTCTTTCCCTGTCTGGGATCGATCACGAGCAACCCACCGGTCGGAGGTCTGCTTTCTCCTCCGGCGAAGACCAGGCAAACTTCCTGACCTTGGATCGTGGCGATTACGGGAGAGGAATAACTCGCGCCCCACTGATCTCTGGTGATCCATCGAGTGGAACCGTCCTTGGCGTTGAGGCTGATTACGCAGGCGTTGTCCTTCCCGCCAAGATTCAGGATAACCTGACTTTGAAAAACCAAAGGGTTGGACCCTTTGCCAAAAAAATAATCGGGAATGTCGAACTCCTTCTTAAGATCTCTCGACCAAACCAATTTTCCGGTTTCAAGTTCCAGGCAAGTCAGCCAAGCGGTCACGCCATGGGCATAGACGAATCCGGAATCGATCACCGGGCTTGCTCTGGGACCGCTTGAGTATCCGTAGCGGTCCTCGTACTCAACGGGGTATTCGTGAGACCAAAGGGAAGTTCCGTCTACGGCATTTATACCCTCAATCCTTTCCATCCCCTTTGTCCGATGAAAAAGAACGAGGATTTTTCCGGAGATGGCAGGGGAAGCATAACCCTCCCCTTTGGGTATTTCCCACAATACCTTGGGTTCGCCCTTTTTCCATACCTTTAAAATATTTTTTTCAGGAGATTTCGCATTGTCGTTCGGACCATTGAATCTCGGCCATCCCGGAGAGTTCTCCACGGTGCGGGAGTTACCCTGGGATTGAACGGTGGGATTTGCGAGTTGGAGGCAAAGACTGAGAAAAAGTAAGGATGAGTTCTGCACCCAAAACTATTCTTGCATCTTTTTGATTCGATCAACCCGAAAGAAACATTAGATCCGCAGTTTCTTTTCTTGAATCAAAACATTCTCGCCCCAATGTGATTATAAGTTACATTCAAGTGATCAATTGTGAAAGAAGTCATTAAGTCCATTCCCTCCGTCTACAAGCAACGGAACAAAAGAAAGAACCTAGCCCGCTTTTTTCGCTTTGCCTTGGTCTTGGTTGCTTTCGTTTGTCTCTACATGCACTTCTATCGCGAACTTATGTCGGTGGAACGGGATGCCTACGTTCCTTGGCCGGAAGCTCTTTACTGGGTACTGACCACCATGTCCACTTTGGGTTACGGCGATATTGTTTTTACGGGCAATGCCGGAAGGTTGTTCTCTATGGCGGTCATGTTCACGGGGGTTTTTTACCTATTTATCGTACTTCCGTTTGTCTTCATGGAATTTCTTTACAAGCCTTTCATGGAGTACCAAACCGGAGCCCGCGTACCTAGGAAATTCGAACCAACGGAACAAAAGCACGTCATAATCACAAACTATGACTCGATCAGTCATGCTCTCATGGATAAATTGACCCAATTCGGCTACCCGTTCGTGCTTGTGGTTGAAACGATGAAGGAGGCCCTCCGCCTGCACGATATGGACATACCCGTGATGCTCGGCAACCTGGACGAATCCGACACTTTCGAGAATGCTGGAATTGCGGATGCGGAAATGGTGGTTGCTACGGATGACGACATTCGAAACGTAAATATCGCCTTTCGGGCAAGGGATGCATCTCCGAATCTGACCATAGTCGGAACTTGCAATCGTGAAACCTCCGAAGACATCCTTTCCTTGGCGGGAGCCAATCACGTCATCAGAACGGCCAAGCAAATGGGAAGCTTTCTGGCTCGCAGAATAAGCTGCACCGACAACAACACTCACTTGATCGGTAGGTTTGACGAAGTCCTGATCGCCGAAGCCACGATTCACGGTACTCCCTTGGTGGGAAAAGAGCTGAAGGATGCGAACCTTAGGGAAGAGTACGGAGTGAACGTGGTGGGTATGTGGGAGCGTGGTCATTTTGAACTGCCCGAGCCCAATGCGATGCTGAATAACCATACGGTTCTGCTGATGGCCGGCATGGAAGCCAACTTCAACAAGTATGACAAGGCTTTCAGCGGATTCACTCACAATAATGCCCCCGTCATCATTATCGGAGCCGGTCGTGTGGGCAGGGAGACGGCCAAGACCTTGTCCGAGATGAACGTTCCGTACCGCGTGATCGAGTCCGATGAAAGGAAAGCCGGTATGGTCCAGAATTCCATTCACGGGGATGCTTCCGATAAAGCTGTCCTGGATCGAGCCGGCATCAACAAGGCTCCTGCCGTGGTAATCACGAGTCATAACGATGAGAGCAATATCTATCTGACCATCTATTGCCGGAAGCTGAGGCCTGACATTCAGATCATTACCCGAGCCTTTCTTCACCGGAACGTCGAACCTCTGCATCGAGCAGGAGCGGACTTCGTGATGTCTCAGGACCACATGGGAGCGAATACGATTTTCAATTTGCTGAACCGCGCCGAAATTCTGATGGTTACGGAGGGTCTGGACGTTTTCAGTCAAAAGACCCCAAAATCCTTGGTTGGAGTCAAGTTAAGTGACTGTAAGATTCGCGAAAAGACCGGGTGCAGCATTGTCGCAATCAAAGGGGATACGGGTACGGTGATAACTCCCTCTCCCGAACATCAATTTTCAGAAGACGGAGAAATCATCCTCATCGGAGATGAGGCCGCGGAGAAGGCATTTGAAGTGAAGTTCTGCCCCTCCTGACCTTCGCTTCCGAACTCACCTCCCCGCAAGTGGAAATGAAAAGTTCCGCCCCTTTGTTCCGTCTTGATCTGAGTCGTGGCTTGTTTCTCGGCATTCTGGAATCGAGTTTTGGCGTCTTTGTCCTGCTGATTTGCATTCGGTACTTCGATGCTCCTGATTATTGCAAGGGATTGATTGCAGCAGGCGGTTCGATCGGTCTTCTTGCGACCAGTTTGCTGGTTGCCATGTGGAGTAACTCAAGGGCTTCGGAGCCTATGAAATGCGCGATCTACATGCTTCTGAGCGGTGTTTTTATCTTGATCTCCTCCTGGGTAAGCGGAGTTCTTGCCTTTGCATTTCTCATGCTCATGGCTCAGGTTTTCCTGTCTCAGGTACCCAGTCTCATGATTGGGGTGTATTCATCCTTATACTCAAAAAGGGATCGTGGATTCCGAGTTTCCTGCGCTTTGGTCGCGAGTACGATTGGAGGCATCGTGACCTCTCTGCTTTTTGGAAAATACATGGATACCCCTGAGAGTGATTACCGCCTGATCCTGTGGTGCATGTCATTTTCCGCTTTTTTCTGCTCGGCCATTCATTTTTTCATGCCTCCGGTCCATCGAACCGGAGAAAAGATCGGTGTACTCAATAATCTCGTCAGTCTCTGGCGCGTTCCCAAGGAAGATGCATTATTCGGAAAAATTCTCATCGCTTGGATGATTCTTGGATTTGGAGCCATCATGACCTTTCCTCTGCGAGTCGAATATCTTGCTGACGAGCAGGGTCTTGCCTTATCCAATGCGGAGATTGCCCTAGTCGGCGTTGGGATTTTTTTCCTTTTTAAGATAATAGGGAGCTTGTTTTGGGGAAAGCTCTTTGACCGCATGCACTTTATGAGATTTCGAATCTTCATAAACTTCTTCATGCTTACCTCGATCCTAGTGTATTTCAATGCGCCCGGCTTTTGGGGCGTTGCGCTCGGAGCCGCTTTGGCAGGAGTCGCAATGGGTGGAGCAAGCCTCGCTTGGAATCTTTGGGTCACCAAAATTTCGCCTCCCGGCAGAGAATCCGAATATATGGGAGTGCATATGTCATTCACTGGAATTAGAGGGGCGACCGCCCCTTTCATGGGTTATGCCTTGGTGCAGTATCTGGATTTCTCCGGAGTATCCATACTCTCCGCGGCTTTTATTCTCTTCGCCACACTTCTTTTTGGAACTACGCTCAAGCATTCCCGATTTTCAGATTCAAGCTGAAGGGGATTGAAAATTCTTTTTACCTGCCCTAGCTTCGTATTCAATCTAATTTAAGAACGAAACCACCACGGACCGACCCACATTATGAAAATCATCAGCCGAACTTTCATTTTTCTCTTATGCGTTTCCTTGCCCCTTGGCGCCAAGTCACGCCTAAGCGAATATTTTCTTGGTTTTGGATTGTTTAAGGCCGGAGGTGGAGACGTCACGGACCTAAGCGGAGAAGGTTTGAGCTTGTCCGCGAGTAGTCCTGCGAGTGATTCGTCCGATTTCGCTCTTTCCTACAAATACGGCAATTTGGAGGACAATGCGTTGAAGCACTCCCTGTGGAGTCTCGATTTGAATTACCTCTTGCACTTTAACGACATTCACAGCGCTGCCGCGCTATTCAATCCCTATGCGGGCCTCGGAGTCGGGTATTTGAATGATGCAAGCGATATGGTTTTAGGGGACGACGGTATGAGTTGGACTCTTCTTGGTGGGACCGAAGTGGCCTTTACGGAATTTCTTTCCCTGGATCTCGGCGGTAGTTTCTTTGGCTTGTGGAAAGATTTTTCTCATACCGATTTCAGCGTTGGCGTGGGGGTAACTTGGTGGATCAACGAAACGCACGGCGTGGCCATTGATTATGATTACACTTTCAACCATGAAATCGATTACCTTTCCCTGAACTATTTTTATTCCTGGCGCTGAATTGCAAAGCGCTTTTGGGTATTGGTTGTGGTGGGCATGGATTTGTTTGAAGACATTCCGAACCGAATCGGGCGAAATTCGCTCAAGTGGGGGAAATATGAAGGAAAGGACATTCTTCCCTTATGGGTTGCGGATATGGATTTTCGTTCGCCCGAAGAAGTCATTCGGGTCGCCACCGAAGCGGGAGAGTTCGGTAATTACGGTTATGGCGTCTGCCCTAGCTCCCTCGTGGATGCGGTAATCGAACGATCGAAGACTCAGTACGCCTGGGAATTGGAAAAACACTGGTTGCTTTGGTTGCCGGGGATGGTTTGCGCACTAAACGTCTGTTGCCGAGTGTTCGAGGATTCCAATCAAGCCATTACGCAAGTTCCGATTTACCCCCCTTTTCTGACCGCTCCCGGTCATTTCGGGCTGACTTGCTCAAAACTTCCCATGATTCTGGAAAACGGCAGGTTTACCATAGACTTCGCTGCCCTTAATGAATTGGGAACCTCTCCCAATGATCTCTTTATGCTTTGCCATCCCCACAATCCCGTGGGCACGGCTTACCGACAAGCCGAACTCGAAAGGTTGGCCCAATGGATTCTCGATCGAGAACTCGTGCTTTGCTCGGATGAAATTCATTGCGATCTTTTGCTTGAGCCGGGTTTGACGCACCAGCCGATGGCTTCCCTTGGTAAGGATATCGCTGACCGCACCATCACCCTTATGGCTCCCAGCAAGACCTTCAATCTTCCTGGCTTTGGCTGCTCCTTTGCGATTATTTCGAACGGTGAATTGAGAAGGAAGTTCAAGCGGGCAATGGCCGGAATTGTTCCGGACCCTCCCGCCATGAGCTTTTCGTTGACCGAAGCCGCGTTTCGTCACGGAGAAAAATGGAGGATTCAGCTACTTGATTATCTTAGGGGAAACCGCGAATTCGCCTTATCCAAACTAAATGCTATGGATGGTTTGATCCCCTACTCACCGGAAGCGACCTATCTTCTTTGGATCGATGCCCGGGAGCTTCGCGTTCCCTGCCCGCAGGTTTTTTTCGAGGACCATGGAGTCGGTCTGTCCGATGGTCGTGATTTTGGGGCTCCTGGTTTCCTTCGCATGAACTTGGGTTGCTCGAGGGATCTTCTGCAGGAAGCTTTGGGGAGAATGTCCGAGGCAATTCGGTCCTTGGCATGAAAAAAGAGGATTCCAGCAAAGCTCACCGTACTCTTGAAGAACTTCGTCGTCAAATTTCAGAGCACGACCGACTTTACTACAAACTCTCTCAACCGACCATTTCCGATCAGGAATATGACAAGCTCAAGCGGGAGATGGAGGCTCTGCAGGTTGAACTGGATCCCTTGGGCCTTTTTTCAAAAGGGAATGACGAACTCGGAGAATCCGCAAGGGAACCTACCCCTCTGGTTGGAGACGACCGTCTCGAGGAATTTGAGAGTCGTCGTCATATGTTGCCGATGCTTAGCCTCGATAACACTTATGACGAAGCCGAGTTTCTCGAGTTCGACGCCCGGTTAAGAAGAATTTTCGGAGCCGATTCCTTGCCCTATGTGGTGGAGCCCAAAATTGACGGAGTGGCCGTTTCCCTAACTTATGAAAATGGTCTTCTTCGATCTGCGGTAACCCGGGGGAACGGAGTGGAAGGGGATGTCATCACTCAAAACATTCAACATATAGAAGCCCTCCCCCGCTCAATCGATTTCCCCAACCTACCCTCTTTGATCGAAATCAGAGGCGAGATTTATATGAGCCATTCGGAGTTTTTGAGGATTAACGAAACCCGTGAGAAATCTTCTTTGGCTCTCTATGCGAATCCGAGAAACCTCGCTTCAGGTACGGTTAAACTTCTCGATCCAAAGGAGGCCATGGAGCGAAAACTCGAAATTGTGCTTTATGGTCTGGGTGGTTGTGTCCCCGAGGATCATTTCGAATCGCTAACCTCCTTTCATCAAGATTTGGAGAAATGGGGCATGCCAGTGGTGGAATTTTTCAAACGGGTTGATTCGGCGAAAGATGCTTGGTCGGCCATTCTCGAACTTGATGAATTGAGGCATGGATACGAATATCCAACGGATGGGGCTGTGGTTAAGCTTGATTCCTTTGCCATGCAGAAACAAGCCGGGCACACCGCAAAATCTCCGCGTTGGGCAATCGCCTATAAATTCGAATCCGAGAGACAGGAAACCCTGCTGGAGGATATTGTTGTTCAGGTTGGTCGAACGGGTGCCGTCACTCCCGTGGCTTGTTTGCGTCCGGTTCAATTGGCTGGCACCATCGTTTCCCGAGCGAGCCTTCACAATTCGGATGAAATTGCCCGAAAGGACATCAGGATCGGGGATTCCGTAATCGTTGAAAAGGCCGGAGAAATCATACCTCAGGTTTTGGAAGTGGTGCTTACGAAGCGAAGCGAATCCTCGGAAGCCTATGTGTTTCCAAGGGATTGCCCGAAGTGCAACAGGGATTTGATCCGTTTGGATTCGGAGGCCGCTT
>NZLE01000125.1 GCA_002692605.1 Opitutia bacterium | reverse complement strand
TTCCCTCCATACCTCGGATATTGATTGATTTTTCGCCCCCGCCCAAATAAGGGACTAGTGGATCCGCCCCTGTGAAATCGAAAGGGACTGAGACTCCCGGAACATACTTCAAGGCACTTCCTAAAGTGGTGGATCCCTGCCGGCTGAGTTCATCGTATGTGAGAACTGCATCGGAACCGGCGGTTTCAAAAGAGCTCTTCTCGGAGCGGGTGGCAAGGATAGTCATGGGCTCAAGGCTACTCGGTTCCGCCATGGCAGACGCAGGGAATACAGAGCTTAAGGCCAAAGGGAAAATCCCTGAAAGTTTCATTATCGAACGAAAGCCAGCAATGAAGGGACAATGCATCCATTGAAATGAATGAAAAGTCTCGGAAGAGCTTCGCATCTCATAAATCTAATCGGATTCACCCAAGTCGATCCACTGTTGGGTTGCATACTCGTAAAACCTTGGAATTTCATGACCGCTCTTGAAATAGAGCCAGTTTCCGGCAGCGTGATCGTAGAAGTAAGGATAAAGGTTGCTCTTGGTGAACAGCCAGCCCCTGCCCTCCAAGTAAAACCAACCTTCAGTGTACGGAGTGGCTGCTGCACCTCGAGCTCCCATGATCAGGGATAGCTTGTCAACCATATCCTTTTCGGAAGTCAAGGGGTTCATTCCGTTGTCCAACTCTTCCTTGTCTGTCAGACCGTCACCATCCGTATCCGCAGAACTTACGTTGGTATCGTAAACCACCAGTTCGTCATAATTGCTCAGCCCGTCTCCGTCCGAATCCGTCAAATCCTTGGCGAAATTCGCTTCGACGGAAAGGTCGGCGGTGGCCTCGAAAACCGCCGGATTATCAGTTCCCGCCCACTCCCCGCCCCACCCTGAGAAGAGGTATCCTGCGGATGGAGTCGCGGCCAAACGAACCGAAGACTTCAACTCATAATTTCCTTCACCCGTGACTGTTCCGCCATCCGTCGATGAAAGTGTAATTCGGTATGTCAGAACTGCGCTCGAGGGATCGGTGAGAATCCACCCGTCCTCAACGTCTCCTTGCGAACTGTCAAGAATGCCATGGGTATCAAAATTGTAATACGCTGGGTAAGGATACTGCAATCCATCCTTGTTTATGTAGTACTTCACCCCATCGATTTCAGTGGCAGGCACCAGCATCATCCAAGTTTCGGATTCATTGGCCAAGACCTCAGCTTGAGTCAGGACCGAGCCAGTATTTTGATTAAACAGTACCTTTGCCTCCTCCATGACAATCGAACTCGCATCCATAATGACCCACCCGTTTTTCACCGTACCGTCGTTTTGGACCACGTAATGACCACCTGTCATATTGTAATAAGCCGGATACTGGTACTTGTCTTCGTATCTGGCCGGACTCAGCGAAATCCAAGTATCAACGGTAGTCTTCGCATCAATCTCCTCGGGCGTTATGATTTCCTTGGTATCCTCATTGTAAAGAACTAGATTGGAATCGGTTGATGGGTCGTCATTAATTTCCTCATAAGGATTGCTTGCTCCTTCGACGAATGCAGTCAGGACCCAACCGTCGACTACGGCTCCCTCGGTGTTGTCCAATACTTGGTGAACCTTACTGCTGTAATAGGCAGGATGATTGAAATCGGGATAGTCGGCCGGATCGAGCTTTGTCCAAGGAGAAGTGTTGCTTTTGGCGGCCAAATCAGCGGAAACGATTTCCTGAGTTACCGGATTGTAAAGTGACTTATTGGCATCTCCATTGTCCTCAGGAGTGCGATAAGTGTAAAACGCACCGGATTCGTTTAAGTCCCCATAACTTTGTTCGTAAGCCCCCACGAATAAAAAGTCACCCGAACTTTCAAGCGAAATTCCAAATCGGTCTCCCTCAACTCCGTCAACCGGACGAGTTTTACTGGCAAATTGCGTGGAACCATTCTTATCCAGGCTAAACTCGTAGAGTGAACCGGCTTCATCATGATAAGCTGAAACGAACATAGTTGCGGTTCCATCCGGTTTTTCCTGGATCTCAATCGAACGACCGAACTTTAAATTTTCTGATACGGAAGAATAATCGTTGGGTAAAATTTTTGCAAAAGGCTGAGCCTCGCCATTTTGGTCGAATTTATAAAGATAGACCGCGCCTACATATTGATAATCGAGAGATTCCTTAAAAGCCCCGACTGCAAGGAAATTCCCCACTTGAGCAAGGGCTCGGCCAAACCCATTGGATTTTTGATCTTGCACGGGCATCATGTCCGTGGGTGTTCGAAAACTTTGAGTGAGGGTAAGATTTCCATCTTCCTCCACCGTGTAAATGCTCACCCTCCCATCCACTGCGGATCCGTTGTTATCATAAGGATCACCAACCACGAATCGATTCCCGTACTGCGAGAAGTTGATTTCGCCGTAGTGATCGACGATTTCTTCCTGCAATGTAAGGCTTTGAATGAGAGTGGCCGTTTGGTTGGACTCCAACCTGTACCTGTAAATTCGACTTGTGGCATTCCCATCGGAATCGGTTGGAGAATTGTAATCGATCCCCGGAACCGTCAAGATGTCTTTATTGAGGTAAAGATTCCGTCCGAAGCTATCCCGAGTGCTCAGGTTGTCCGGAGCTAGAATGGTTTGGTTAAAGATAGCGGTACCGTTCTCATCTACATCATATACCTCGACCGATGCCGATTGATTCGTATCCGCATAAAAACCCTCTGCCGTGTAAAAGTGATATTTTTGTGGTTTCGAGGCCACGACTAATTTCCCATCATCCAAAGATACGGTATACCCAAACCCCCCTCCTTCATAAGGGTCATTTGAAGGAAAGCTATCTATTAAAGTGGCGCTACCATTCGACTCATCGACCTTGAAAACATAAGCCTTCCCCGAATCATAAATCGCGCTTCCATCTACCGATACATCTGCATACCTTGAACCTGTAGTTAAAAAATTGGCGGATTTGGAAAGTTTCAGTCCGAAGTTGGCCCATCCTTCGGGGTTGGGATTTTTCACTTTCTCAACCAGATCTATTTGTCCCAAAATCGTTTGAAAAAAAAGGGTCTGTACAAAAAAGAGCCAACCCGGCCTAAATCTCATTAATTGATTCATGTCAGCGGACATTCATAATTAACCTGATAATTGAGATCAAGTCTCATTCTCAATAAAGCCTTGTATTTTCAAACCACTTCATGTACGAAGCAACATTTGTGAACCTTGTTGATCCAGTCATCGAAACTCCCAAGGCGGAGTCCGACCCCACCATCTGCGCATGTATGAAGGTCAAGGCCTCCACCATTCAAATTGCCATGGAAGTGGGAAACGCAGCAACCCTCGAAGAGATCAACGATCTGACTCAGGCGGGCACCGGTTGCCGAGCCTGCTCCTGCAGGATCGAACGAGTTCTCGCTGGATTTCCAGCCCAATGCGGACCCTGCTCGCTATGTCCGGCTTGCGGCGTAGTTTCCAAGTTGTGTCAGTGCGCCTAGCCTAATTTCCCGACCTCTATTCTTGTCTTTCGCAAGATGGAGTCTTATTGTAATACTCATGAAAGGCGTACCTGAAGTAATCGAGTCTCTCAATGCGGGGCTCACCATCGAATTAACCGCAGTCAACCAGTATTTCATCCATTCCAAGATGTGCGAAAGCTGGGGTTTGCACAAACTGGCCAAGCACTATTACGAGGAATCAATCGAAGAGATGAAACATGCGGAGGAAGTCATCGACCGTATTCTCTACCTTGACGGAATCCCCGAAATTGCCCGCTATGACATAATCCATGCCTGCAAGACCCCCGAAGAACAGATTTCCAAAAATATGGAAATGGAAATGAAAGGGGTCAACACCTACAATGAAGCCATTCAGGTCTGCATCGACCATAAGGATTCCGGCAGCCGGGAACTCATGGAACGCATGGTGGTGGAATCCGAGGAAAGCGTGGATTGGGCGGAAGCGCAACTAGACCTCATACAAAGGGTCGGGTTGGAAAATTACATGGCCCAGCAAATCGGCGAACCCAAGTAAATTCTCTTTTGCCATTCGTTTGACCGCAAAGCAAACCTTGCGGTAAATTCATGAGTGGTCAATACTAACAGCTGGATATGTCCAAGGAAAACCTCCAGCAAAAGAAGCAATTCTTTCCCATCAGCGGACGTCTGCGTGAGTACCTGACTCACTATAAACGCGAGATGTCGCTACCCGTCGAGTACGAAAATCTTCTCCAAAGCGTGGATTCCTACCCGCTGATGAACGACAAAAACGAGGATACCCTGTGGCAGACCATGGTTTACGATCAGCATTATGGTAAGGATATCTTTGAGGGACTGAAACGGATCTACGTTCTTTTGCGCTCAGGCGGTGACAGTAAGATTCTCGACAACCTCTACGTCGACCGGGTCGATTACTGCACCTTCGGAAACACCAAGCCCTTCCGCATCCGCATCGTCAATCAGTACAATGACAACCACGATTACTTCTACGTTAAGAAAGCGGACGCCTCCCGCATCTATGGACTCGAACTCGAGCAACTGCTCTCCCCCAATGAAATTAATTTTCACGTCGACCGGGACACCCTGGTCGAGGAGCACATTATCGGAGTCCCCGGAGATGATTTCATCGAAAACTACCTCAAGCGCGAAGACCTCAACGAAGTCCGTTTGGCCAAGGAATTCATCAAGTTCAACGAGCGTTGCTTTGTCCGCCTCCTCGGAGACATGCGGGCCTACAACTATGTGGTGGAAATGACCCCGGACTTCGAGCAGAACCAGTACCGGGTGCGGGCAATCGATTTTGATCAGCAGTGCTACGAAGGAAGAAAATCCTTCTACCTACCTCAATTCTTCAAAAACAATCTTCCCGTGGTCAAACTCTGCAGCAACCTGATCAACGTCGAGACCAGCCACCAGTACCAGAGGGAGGAACGAACCCTGATCAAGCGTCGCTTCAACGTCGCCCCCACTCGTATAACCCGGCTTCGCGAATCGATGTGCGATGACCGTATCTCCAGTGATGAAAAGCTCAAGCGGCTGCGCGCAGAGCTGGGCAAAATGCATCATGACCCACGCTTTGAAAAATGCCTCACCATGGGAGAACTCACTTTTCTCAACATCGCAGTCGCTCTGGATTTGCACAGTGAAGTGCCCTCCCGTTTTCTGCAATAGCCCCGAAGTCCGTTTCCCTCAAACCCTCCTTAAAATTACAGTCTCTCTCTTTCCGATTGCCCGTAAAGTTGTTCGATGGGCTCGACATCCGCAAAGTTTGAACTAGGCTGATCTTTTAGTCCTGTTTTGATTTTCAACGCCTAGCCCACCTGCCATGAGATTCATTGTCGCGCTTATCACCCTCACTGCCTTCGCTTCCTCCGCCTGGAGCCAAGGTCACCAACCCAACGTCATTTACCTGATGGCGGACGAACTCGCATACTATGAGCTCTCCCACATGGGTAATTTTCGCATCAAGACGCCCAACATCGATCGCTTTGCCAGCGAAGGAATCCGTTTCACCAACGCCCTCGCCGCCTCTCCCGTCTGCGCTCCATTGCGATGCAACCTTATGACCGGCAAGCACGCTGGCAACGCCTCGGTGCGCGCCAATGACGGGGGCACACCCCTACGGGCGGACGAGGTCACCATTGCCACCCTTCTCAAGGAACAAGGCTACGCCACCGGGGGCTTCGGCAAATGGGGGTGCGGTGGAAGAGACTCCACCGGAGTTCCCGAAAAGCACGGCTTTGACGTCTTCTTCGGTTATTACGACCAGGTTCATGCGCACAGCTTTTATCCACCTTACCTCATCCGCAACAGCGAGGAAGTTCCTCTGCCCGGAAATAACGGCGGACGCAAGGGACAGACCTACGCCCAGTATACGATCTTCGAAGAAGCCGTCCAATTCATTCGGGAGAACAGCAAGAAGCCCTTCTTTTGCTACCTCCCCTTCACGCCACCTCACGGCATGTTCGACGTACCTGCCGACGAACCCGCTTGGAAACTCTACCAAAAGGAAGCGTGGATGAAAGATCCAAAAGTCCCCCAAGACGCCAAGAATTATGCCGTCATGGTCTCTATGCTAGACCGTCAGTTGGGTGAGATCATGGACTTGATCAAGGAACTTCGCCTCGAGCAGAACACCGTGATTTTCTTCACCGGGGACAACGGCGGACAGGACCGCTTCAAATCCAAGGACTACCCCCGCGGATACTTCGGACCCAACGTTTGCCCTAGCACAGGAGTCGAATTTCGAGGAGGCAAGGGCAACTTGTACCAAGGCGGTTTGAAGATTCCCTTCCTTGTCCGTTGGCCCGGACACGTCACTGCGGGCCAGGTCAGTGATCATCTCTTTTACCAACCGGACGTCCTCCCCACCCTCTCGGAAATCTGCGGAGCCCGCATCCCCTCCGACGTCGACGGAATCTCCATTGCACCCACACTCCTTGGGGAAGGCATGACGGGGCGACCTCAGGAGGAACACTTTATGTTCTATTGGGAATATGGCCAACAAGTGGCGGTCAGGCAGAAAAATTGGAAAGCCATTCAGCCCAAGCGTGATTCCGACTGGGAGTTGTACGACTTGGAAAAGGATCCCAGCGAAGGGAGAGACATGGCCAAGTATCAACCCGCGATCCTCGCCCGCCTGACCGAATTCGCCGAACAGTCTCACCGACCGGCTCGTCCCGGAGTCTTCCTGGATCCCGATCGCGTGCGTCACCAACGCGACCGTCAGGCCAAGTTCGGATTTTCCACGCAAGCAATCGAAGCGGCCCAGCGAAAAAAGATGCCCAAAAAGAAATAATCCCATCAGAAAATCTCGACCAAAAGGGCTTTTTTCCACCCTTGCCTTCGTTCGGATTTCCTGATCTGCTTTCAGCAGGATGGAAGAAAATAACAAGAAAAAAGCTAGTTCCACGGGCAGACGATCGACCAAGGAATGGAAGAAACTCGTCGCGGAATTCCAAAAACCTGATCTCAGGCGGGCTCTTTGGCAGTTGACCAACACTCTGCTTCCAGTACTGGGCATTTGGATTGGGCTCTATTTCCTTAAGGATTTTTCCCTCTGGCTATGCATTCCGCCCGCCATGCTCGCCGGCCTTTTTCTAATCCGGGCCTTCATCATCTTTCACGATTGCGGACACGGCTCCTTCTTCAAGTCCAAGAAAGCCAACGACGCCCTCGGGTTTTTCACCGGTATGCTCACCTTTACTCCCTACCATCACTGGAAATGGGAACACGCCATGCACCACGCCACCAACGGAGATTTGGATCGGAGAGGAATCGGAGACGTTTGGACTCTTACGGTGGAGGAATACCTTACCTCCTCGCGATGGATCAAACTGAGTTACCGCTTCCTGCGCAACCCGTTCGTACTCTTTCTGATCGCTCCGCTCTTTCTCTTCTTCGTCCTCGAACGCATTCCCTCCTCGAAGGCCAAACCCCGCGAAAAGCGTTCCGTCTATCTGATGAACTTCGCATTGCTTCTATGGTCTGTGGCCATGAGCATGATTTACGGGTTCGTTCCGTGGTTGGTGATTCAGGTTGCGATGATGGCGGTGGCGGGCGGATCCGGCATTTGGCTCTTTTACGTGCAACATCAATTCGAGGATACCTATTGGGCCCAAGGCAAGGACTGGGATTACACCTCCGCCGCCATGGAAGGCAGCAGTTATTACAACCTGCCTAAGATCATGCAATGGTTTTCGGGGAATATCGGATTTCACCACATCCATCACCTAAATCCTCTCATCCCCAACTACAATTTGGAACGCTGCCACTACTCCGACCCGTTTTTCCAGCAGGCGCCTGAGCTTAGCTTCTTCGGCAGTTTCAAAACCATCAAGTTCAGGCTTTGGGACGAAGTGAACGGTAAGATGATCAGTTTTCGCGAACTCAAACGCCAACTTGCTCTGCAGGAGAGCCAACAGGCCGCTTAGCCCTTTTTCGCTTCCACCCGCCGGAACATCAGAAGGCGGAATTCCAAGGCCTGCTCACCCGGTATCTTTTTGGCCTGCAAACGAAGTTCGCCCTTTCCCTTGGACAAGCGCATTCTTCCCAAGTTCATCGGCTCGAAGAACTTAACGTAACCCTCGACCCGCGGCTTGCGGTCAAACCCGGTCAGCAAGGGAGGGTCCACCGCCCGAACCACCTTGGCTTCAAGCGTCTCGCCCCGAAAGGAAAGTTCCAGCTCCGCACCCAAGTCTCGCTTGGGACAGGCGTACCACATCTCGACGTCATAGATTCCGGTCTGTCCGACCTCGACCTGCCATGATATGAAATCCTCCTCTCTGTTCCAGTTGAGAAAATAACTGCAGTTGGGAAATTTGTTCGACCGCTTGATGCCCCCGTGAGGAATCGCATCACGGGCCGGAACCTGGGTCCATGAAACCCCCGGATGTCCGATTTGAAAAGGTCGGTCATCCTCCCCCAATTCCGGCAGAACGTTTTTTCGGAAATGGTCCGCCTTTTTCTCCAAAACCCTCTTTACCTTGGGAAACTTTTGGGAAACGTCGGTCCGCTGCCCCGGATCCTTCTTCATGTCAAACAAACCGCCCTTGTAGCCCAGACGGAAACGCGGTCCCCGCACTCCAATCTTATCCTTCCAGTAGGAAACCAAATTACGAGAATTCCATTGCTCTCCGGAACCGAGAAGCAAGGGTTTCAGGCTTTTGCCATCCAAGGCTTTCTCGGGCCTCTCCTCAATCCCCGCCAAATCGGTCAGAGTGGGCAGCAAGTCCCTCGCCGAAGCAATCTCGCCGATCGTGGTGCCAGGCCTGATCGACTTGGGCCAGCGCACCAGCAAAGGCGAACGGGTTCCACCCTCTTCGGTCGAACCCTTACGACCCTCCATATCCCCGTTCCAACGAGTGCCGTTCGGACCGTTATCGTGAAAAAAGACCACAATGGTATCCTCGGCCATCTTCAAGCGATCCAACTCCTTGAGCAGTCTTCCCACGTTCCAGTCGACGTTCTCACACATCGCCAAAGCCGACAGCAAATGCAGGCGATCCTCCTTTGCCGGATTACGGTTGCGCATCATCTCCTCCAGCTTCCGGTCCTTGAACTTATTCCACCATCGATCCGGGACCTGCATCGGACTGTGAGGAGTGTTGTAGGGGACGTAGACGAAAAACGGTTTACCTCTCTCCACCGTCCGTTCGATGAAGCTCATCGCCTCGGTGGTGAAGTCATCCACGCAAAAGCCCTTGCCCTTGACCAGTTCACCATTTCGTTCCATGAGGGCATCGTAGTAATGTCCCCAATGCCCGGAACAGAAACCGTAGAAATAATCGAACCCGCGTCCCAGAGGATGATAGGGATACTGCATCCCATTGTGCCACTTCCCGAAAGCACCCGTTGCGTAGCCCGCCCTGCGGAACAAATCAGCCACCGTCGTCTCGTCCAGGTCCATCCTCTCACCTCCCGCGGAAGTGCTGTAGACGCCGCTGCGGACATGATGCCGGCCAGTCAGAAATTCAGCACGGGTGGGCGAACAGACCGGGCTCACGAAGAAACGATCAAAGGAAGCTCCGTCCCGGGCAAGGGAATCAAGATTCGGCGTTTCCAAATTGGAGTTACCATTCATGCTAAGGTCTCCCCAACCCTGGTCATCGGTCAAAAAGACCACCACGTTCGGTTTCGCATGGAGAACGCTCCCTCCCCAAAGTACAAGAGCGGATAACAGAAGCAGCTTCTTCATCGTTTTTCCCCAATCAAAGGGTTGATATTATGGCATAATAACAGCCGAGTTCTCCCTCGGGTACCGAAAAGTAGGGTGAGAGCTCGTGTTTCCCCTTAGTGAGGCGAGTTTCAAAGACGATCGATTGGGCCCCCGCTGTGACCGCTTGGGTCTGCAAATCCTTGCCGTTCAAGCGTAAGGTTGCGGAACGGGCTTCGATCCCCTGCCCCGTCTGGGCCCGAAAAGCCTTGCTGGCCCCGGGCACATCACCTCCCGGTTCGAGCTCTTCGTTGATTGCCTTACCCGACTCGCTTGGCCAGCGACGAACCTCGATTCGATACTTCCCAGTTTTCAGAACCTTCAGCGCCCAATGGCCCGAGTGCTTCCCTTCCGTGCCTTTGCGCAAGGGAGATTTGCTGCGAATATGCCCCTGATTCCAAGGCGTCCCAGCCTCTTGGATCCAATCGTGACTGGTCAGGCTGACCACCGGATGATCCTTGTGCCCAACGTGCAACTCCGTGGTCTCCGCAAAAGTCGGCTCCAACTCAGCCCACCAGCTTTCGTAGAACGCCCGCATCTTTTCAACCTGCCTGGAATTCTCCTCGGCGAGGTTCTTCTCCTGCCCCGGGTCCTTCTGTATATCATAAAGCTCCTGTCCGTTGACCAGCCTCCAGCGCTGGCTCATAACCGAAGACTTGCGCCACTTGACCGGATCTCGTACCCGTTGGGAATCGGTGATCAGGAAACGGTCCGACCACTCGACCTGCGCACCCGGTTTGAGCAGAGCCGCGATGGATTGACCGTCGAACTCGTATCCCTTTGGCTTCGTGGAACCAGTTAGCTCAAGCAGAGTCGGAGCCACGTCCACCGCATGGCAAAGTGTCTTTACCACGTGCTTGCGGTCCATCCCTCCATCCGGCCAGTGCAGAAAGAAAGGCACCCTGTGCCCCCCATCGTATTCACTCCCCTTCTTTCCACGCATTCCTGCATTGAAAATCTCCCGACCGCTGGCGGTGCCGTTGTCCGTGGTGAAAATGAAGATCGTATTCTCATGAACTCCGAGTTCTCTGAGTAAGGCCCGCGTCTTTCCGACGTTGTCATCGACGTTGGTGATCATCCCGAAGAACGAGGCGATCTTATCGGATTGGTCCTTGTACATATCGAGGTATTTCTGAGGGCAATGAAAAGGGCCATGAGGCGCGTTGGTCGACACGTAAGCGAGGAAAGGCTTTCCTTGCTTCACGCATCGACGGATGAATTCGTTCCCCTTTTCGAAGAAGACGTCGGTGCAGAAACCCTTGGCCCGTACGATCCTTTCGTTGTGAAAGTATCCCCCGTCGAAGTAGGCGTTGTCCCAAACGTCCGGGGTTTGCCCCACGCCCCCGCCCCCGTGGCGATAGACCTCGGAAAAGCCACGATCCTCCGGGCGGTAGGGATAGTTGTCACCCAAGTGCCACTTGCCGAACATTCCGGTCTCGTAGCCGTTCTGCCGGAAAAACTGTCCCAGCGTACCCTCGTTCGCCCGGATCATCGAGCGTCCCATGATGGTGTGCCAAACCCCCGTCCGATTGGTCCAGTGACCGGACATCAGGGCCGCCCGCGTGGGAGAACAGGTTGGGGCTACGTGATAATCGTCCAACCAGACCGATTCGTTGGCAAGTTTATCGGTATGCGGAGTCTTAATCACCGGATTTCCGGTGCATCCGAGATCTCCGTATCCTTGGTCGTCGGTGATGACAATGACCACGTTTGGCTTTTTGCCCTGAGCTCCGACTGACAGAAACAGACCGACGGCTAGGGCAAAGGTGATGAAGATGAGGGATTGGGCTTTCATAAGCATGGGAGTAAAAAGCCTCCCCTTCGACTTGACCACACTGAAATTCGATTCGCGCAAAGATTGGATTCGCACCCCCTTACGCTTGATCGGATCGTACTTTGCGGATAGTGAAGTAGAACATGAGAACTTCACTCCTTCTTACTATCTGCCTCTTCCTCCTTGGTTGCGGTGGAGATTCCGGCAAAAGCGGTTCCGGCGGGCATCACGTTCACGTCGCTCCTCATGGCGGGCAACTCGTGGAAGTCGGAGAACACGGCTCCGGATACAACCTCGAGCTCGTTCTTCATCCCGACGGCTTTCTGCAAATTTACGTTCTCGACGCCCATGCGGAGAACTTCGTTCGCATCCCCGCTCCCTCGATCGAGATCGAGATCCCTGTGGAAGGCAACTCCAGCAGAACTCTCCTTTGCGAACCCGTGGCCGATACCGCCACCGGTGAAACCGTCGGCAACACCTCCCTCTTTACCTCTACCGAACGCATCAGCGATCTGCTCCCTCTTCAAGCGGTGATCCCCCAACTCCAACTGATGGAATTCGTCTACGAAAACGTGCCCATCGAATTTTCCGGCAAGAGCGGGCATGCCGATCATGAGCATTGAGGACAAACGAGACCAACTGGTCGAGGAATTGATTCCCTTCGAAGATCACCTCGAACGCCTCACCTACGTCATCGACCGGGCCAAGGATCTACCGGGTCTGGAAGATGCCTACAAAATCGATACCTTTCTGATTAAAGGATGCGTCTCCCAACTTTGGATCTTCCCCTCCTTTTCGGACGGAAAATGCAACTTTCAGGCGGACTCCGAAGCATCCATTACCAAAGGTACGGCAAGTCTTCTATGCGAGCTATACAGCGGTGAAACACCGGAGGACGTCCTACGCCTCGAGCCCGATTTTCTTGGTGAGGTCGGAATCACACAACACCTCTCGCCCAACCGCCGCAACGGTCTCACCGGAGTCAGGGAAAAAATCAAGGCCTACGCCCAAATGCAGTTGGACCGAACCGGTTGAGTTTTATTCTCAAAAAATAATTCATCAATCAGGCAATGCACGGGAATTCATTCACCGTGTTACTGATTGACTCGCATATGCTAATTTTGCAGTTTTCGTAGACTCCCCACATGAAAAATGCTCTCAGAAGGTTTGCCCTTGCCCTATGCTTGGGATCACCGTGGACTCCTTCCGTATCCATTGCAGCCCAACCTTCGACGATCATTGCAACCCCATCACCTCTCAGTAAATTCATGCCAAGGCTTTATCTGGAGAAGCTCAGGGAGGCCAAGGAAGGAAAAATCGACTTTGTGATGATCGGTGACTCAATCACTCATTCCTGGAGCAAGTATCCGCAAGCCTTTTTGGGGAGCAATCTCCTGAATCTTGGTTTCCCCGGGGATCGAACTCAAAACGTTTTGTGGCGCATCCGCAATGGAGCGCTCGATGCGATCTCGCCCAAATTGGTCACCCTGATGATTGGCACCAACCATATGCACGACGCGAAGGCAGCGTATCCTCCCGATGAGCCAAATGATATTTTCTCAGGAATCCAAGCAATCGTGAACGAAGTGGCGCAACGGCTCCCGGAATCGAAGGTCATAATCTTCTCGGTTTTTCCAAGAAAGCCGGACACGGCCAACGAACGGGTGAAAGCGGTCAATGCCATGCTGCCCCAACTTGCGGATGGAAAACGCATCGAGCATCGGGATCTCAGCCGCTGGTTCTTGTCCGAAAAAGGCCAGCTCAACCAAGCTCTTTACAAGAGTGATCTTCTGCACCTCAACGATCGCGGATACCGGGCCTGGGCAACTGCGTTACAACCTCTTCTTGAAAGGCATGGTTTGCCGGTGAACCCGAAGGCTTTCGGGGGTAACGAGAGTTTCCGGTTTCAGGCTCCCAAGCCAACCGAATGAAGGAACCTTTTTATTCGATCGCTTGCTGGGCCATTCGGCTAAGTCCGGTTCTGATCATGGGAACGGTTTGGTTGCTTTGCCATTATCGTTTTCCCCACTTCCAAAAGGTCTGGATCGTCTTGAGCATCGGCTATCTTACCGGAGTGCTTTCGGTTTGGATTTATTGGGACTTTGCCGCTTCCTACGCGCCCACTGAGGAAATTGCTGATGAAATCCTTTCCAAGGACGGAGCGCCTCAAGTCTTCGCTCCCTTCGTAATGCCCATTTTCGTTTGCATTTACTTTGCCCTCATGTGGCCGATCACTTGGTTGGTGACGAGGATTTGTGCAAGAAAAGAACTAGCCCCCGGCAACCCTCAGCCCTAAACGGACAGTGCCCACAACCAGACCAACGCTTCGAATCAAACCCTTCGAAAACCTTTGGACTCTCATGACCTTCACCTTGACCGCGCTCCTGACAAGCTGCGGAGAAAGCATCCAATTCGGAGGAGAAGAGGAAGCCGATCTTGCCAATCCGAAAACTCACAGATCCGAGGGCCTTTCCTTCGCCTATCCCGGAAATTGGGAGATCGATGCCCATCAGAACACCGGCCCCTTCCATACCTTTTTCGCGAATACCCCGGGAGATGCGATCGTCATCCTCCAGATCTACCCTATCGAAATCGCAGACGACCTGAAGACCTTCGCTCGCGAATTTTCCGAAAACGCCGCCTTTTCTTCCGCTCTTGGTTCGGTGCAGGATTCCGTTCTTACCGAACTTCCATCCCAAGGAGGATATGCTTGGATGAGGGAAGAGTTTGACATTGAAGTGGCTTTGCTCCGCACGTCCGTTCCCCATAAGCGTCTTTACGCGAGCAAGGATACCCAAGAACGAAGGATTTTCCTGATTCTTCAAGTGGCTGGGGAAGATTACTCCAAGGTGGAAAAAGGCTTTCGCTTGATCGGAGATTCATTGACAAGCGAGAGTCTGCCGAACAAGGCTGAGTAGCTTGAACGGGTTTTCCCGACAGTCCATTCGCAACCATGACCTTTGCCAGAACACCCGGCTCATGGGCTTTGATCATGAAGAATACGCTTAGAACAAACAACCAATGAAAATGAATACCACCTTACGCGCGCTTCGATGCCTCTTTCTCTCTGCCCCGCTCTTTGCAGGTCTGAAGATGTCTGCGGAACAAAGCGCGAAGCTCAACGTCATCCTAATCATGGCGGATGACGTGGGGTACGAATGTTTCAGCGCTTACGGGAGCAAAGAGTTCTCGACCCCCCGCCTCGATGCACTCGCGGCCAAGGGCATGCGCTTCGATCACTGCCACTCGACGCCGTTGTGCACGCCCAGTCGCGTGAACCTGATGACCGGTAAGTCGAACGTCTTCAATTACGTCGACTTTGGCGTATTCCCCAAGGGCGAACCGACCTTC
>NZLE01000124.1 GCA_002692605.1 Opitutia bacterium | reverse complement strand
TTGATGGAACTTCAGCGGTTCGTATCAGACCCCACTAAGGGATCGCCTTAACCCACATGAAAAGTCAATTGATCAAAACAAGAAACAACTTCTCGGCAAAAGTCTGCTCTTTGGGGTTGGCTATCTTGTTTTGCTCGAACGCATTGGGGCAAGGAAAGGATGATTTCAGGAGAAGCGAATTGAATGATTTTCGAACTCGCAACGCCTTGCGGGAAAGTAACTCACTCGAGAATGCCGGCTTCGCTAAGAGTGATTTGGGTTTGCAAAGACCCGTGGAAGTAAAGGAAACCGGATTTGGTTACCACCTTGGATTCGACACCAAGCTCTACTACTCCAACAATGCGGCATCCGCCCCAAGTGGAATCGGCAAGGAACCTTCGGGTATTTGGGAAAACTCTCTGAACAATCATTTTATTCTAGGAGCTTTTGATCTGGGAGGAGCCTCCTTCTCCCCCATCCTTTCGTTGGGATATTCCAAATTTACTCACTTCGGAGATGAGATTATCGAGTCTTTTGATTTTGATACCTTGAGTATTTCTCCGAATGCATTTTTCCAATTCTCCAACGGATGGACTTTTCGCGCTGGGCTTGGCGTGATGCTTGATTTTGCTCCCAAAGAGGGAATGGAAAAAACTTATCAGCAAATTTCCCCAACCCTCGCCTTGGGTAAAGGCTTTGCGATCGGAGCAGCTCAATCCTCTTGGGAATGGTCGCTGGCCCATCACTTCACCGACTCCATACACCCCGATGAAGATATCATGAATCGGTTCGAAACCGCCTTTCTTTGGAGTTTTTCCATTCCCATAAACCGATTGCAAATCAGTCCTTACATTCGCTTCGCCTACGTCAACTATTCAAACCAGGATAGATATGATGCATTGGGTTCGCTGGGGCTAGATTTCAGGTATTCGTTCACCCACTGGCTTGCCCTGAACGCATTCTTCAACTTTAGCTTTCGTGGATCAAATAATGACGATTATGACTTTACCCGCTTCGATGGAGGTGGCGGGCTTGGTTTAAGCGCCAAGTTTTAAGGTTTCCGCGTTTCCTCCTTAATCAAACAGCCACGGCAATGGCTCTTTTCCGGCACTTACTCCTTACAATATTTTGCTCTACTTTGGTTGCCAACCAGAAGAGCGACTTTGAGGTCCAAGTCACCCATATTGTTGGCGATTCATTTGTAAGCACATCCAGAAACGAAGGTGAAAAGCCGATTCCGCTTGTTCTTGGTGACAAGTTCAAACGAACTTCTCCTTTTGCCATACTCGTGGCAAAAGGATCCTATGCGGAAATGACCCTGCAAACTGAAGCCATTCTTAGGATTGGCCAGCAAAGCGTAATTGAATTTCGGAACCCTAATTACTTAAGGATTTTCAACGGTTCGGCTCTTCTTTTACTATCGAAACAGCAAAGCTTGAACTTGGAAACGAATGGAACCAAAATCCAACTAACGGGTCGTGGCACGCTTATGTTCGAAAGCCCAAAAGGCAAAAACTTGAAAATCATTATGCTTGAGGGAAAAGCCCTTCTTTCCTCAGCCAAAGCCAAACAAAGCTTACAAGCCGGAGAACTTGTACTTGTCCAAGCAGGAAACCCTGACTCAGGACAAACGATTAACGTCGACCTACCCCTACTGTTGGCTACCTCACGACTGATCAATAATTTCAGCGCCCCCTTGCCTTCTCAATCAAAACTGATCAGCGCAGCCAAAGTCCAAGCCGTCCGCTTGAAAAAAAGATATGAGGCGCTTATCGGAAACACCAATGATCAAAATCAATTGAGACTGTGGGCTTTGAGGAAGGAAGAGCGACAACTCAAGGAGTGAATCTCCCCAATTGGCAAATGGATTTCTTGCCCAACGACCTACAAATGGATAAGAGGTTGAAGTTGCGGATTTAGCAGATGAGTTCTTCCTACAAATACTTGGCTTTCATAACCTACGCCCACAAGGACGAAGAACGAGCGACTTGGTTGAGAAGAAAATTGGAAAACTTTCGCATACCAAGAAATCTGATTGGGAAAGATGGGCTCTACGGACCGATTCCGAACCGCCTGTATCCTATCTTCAGAGACCGTGACGAACTCGCCGGTTCGGCTCAACTAGGACCCTTGATCGAACAGGCTTTGAGGGATTCCTCTCATTTGGTCGTTCTCTGTTCGCCTCATGCGGTTCGGTCACGTTGGGTGAACGAGGAAATTAGACTTTTTAAGGCAATGGGGAAGGCAGACCGTGTCCTTTGTATCGTACTGGACGGAGAACCCATGGCTGAGGATATCAATGGCGATCCCGAAGAAGAGTGCCTACCGCTTGCCGCCAGAAGAAAAGTCGATGAGGATGGAAATATTCTTCATGAGATTTTCGAACCGGGCGCCGCCGACCTTCGCTCTTCCGGCGATGGTGAAAAGGATGCCATCCTAAAAATCGTTGCAGGCTTAATTGGCGTCGGTCTTGATGAAATTAAGCAGAGAGACATCTTGGCCCGTCAAAGGAGATTGGTTCGGATCGCTTCGACGGCCGTTTTTCTCGCTGTCTCCGCAATCGCCATGGCAACCTACGCCTTCTATCAGCAAAGGGAGGCTGCGATAGCCAAAGCGGACGCCATTGAAGAAAGGCAGACGGCAGAAGATGAGCTTGCTAAGACCAAGACCATTACGAATTTCGTGCAAAATCTCTTCGAGTCACTCGATCCTCAAAACACCGCAGGGATGGATACGGAACTCCTCAAGACGATGCTTGATCAAGGTGCTCTCAAAGCTCAGGAACTGATCGACGAACCTGAAATCGAAGCGCGAATAAGGGTAACCCTTGCCAAAACCTACCGATCCATCGGTTCCTATGAAAAAGCTCAAACAGAGCTGGAAAGGGCTTTGATCCTGGAAAAGGCAAACGCATCAGCAGACTCCTTGACTCGACTTCAGGCGATGAACGAAATCGCTATGGTTCACGAAGCTTTGGGGAACTACGTAGAAGCCGAACCTCTTTTGGAAAACCTCTTGGAGCAAAGGACGAACGAACTGGGTCCGGAGAACGATCAGGTCCTGGACATCCGAATCGATCTTGCCAAGGTTTATCGTCGAATAGGCAAACTTGAAATAGCAGAAAACGACTGCTCGCAGATCCTTTCCCTCCTCAATGATCAAAATCGATCGGAGGACGATCCTCTATTACTTAAATGCATGACTGAACTGGCTGAGATCTACCTGGCCAACGAAAAGGTTTCACAAGCCGAAAGTCTAAGCAGAAACGTCTTTGAAAGATCTCGTTTGTACCTGGGCGAAAACAATCCCTTCAGTTTGAAACGTGGCCAAGTTTTAGTGGATTCCTTGAGAAAGTCCGACAAACTGGAAGAAGGGTATGATTTGGGTTTGAGCTTGTTGTTGAAGCTCACGGAGGTTCTTGGGACCAACCACCAAGATACTTTACGCGCCAAGGATTCTCTTGCAGAAATTCTTGCGGCGAACAATGAATTTCAAAAAGCCTTGGAATACTATCAGGAAATTCGGGAAGACAAGGAGGGAGCCCTAGGACCGATGCATCCCGAAACTTTGGCGACGATGAAAGCGATGGCCGAATTGTTCCGCCAACAAGACCAAATCGACGAGTCCGAAATTATCCAGCACTCCGTTTACCAAAGACTGGCTGAGAAATACGGGCAAAAACACCCAGAAACCTTGCGCTCAATGAATGAATTGGCTGACATTTATTTGGAGCAACAGAGGTACGAGAATTCCATGCAACTAAGCCAAGATACCCTTGCTCTTGAGAAGGAAGAACTGGGGGAAGATGACCCCATGACCCTGAATACGATGTTTCGAATCGGCAAACTCCATTACATCAACGAGGAGGAAGAGAAAGCGATGGAAATCCTGGGGGCTACCCTGGCCATGCAGGAAAAGTTGCTGGGGTTCGACAACGCCGAAGCAACTCGAAGCCGTGATCTCCTAAACCAAATACTCAGCGAGCAGGCCACCAACATCATTCAATTGGAGGACGATCAGAATTCGACCCAACCGAGCTTGCAAGGCCCTCCCCTGCCCGATTTCCTAAATCAAAGAGAGGGAAACGCTTCTTCCTCCTTAAGCATTCCAGCCTCTCCAAGGATCAACGAATACATCCAAGCTCCACCCGTAATTCCATCTCCCACAAAAGAATTGGATTCGCTTCAACCACCCAATGAAAAAGAGTAAGGCTCATGCCCTTTGCCGGAGCGATCTTTGATTGGGATGGAGTCGTTGTAAACTCCTCTAAGATTCATGAGGAAAGTTGGGAAATCCTTGCTCGGGAAAACAACCTCCCATTGCCCCCTGAACACTTTGCCCTCGGTTTTGGAAAAAGAAACCAAGTGATCATACCCGAAATTCTCCAATGGACGGAGGATTCCCCCACCATTGAGAGATGGAGCTCCAGAAAGGAGTGCATCTATCGATCCATCGCGAGCAAGAAGGGCATTCCCATCGTACCCGGAATCCAAGCGCTTCTTCTCAATCTTAAAGAAAAAAGGATTCCATGCGTAGTTGGAACCTCCACGGAGAGAAACAACGTTCTCTTGGCTTTCAAACAACATAATTTGGAAGCTTTTTTCTGCGGGATCGTTTCTTCGGAAGACGTCACTCGTGGAAAACCGGACCCCGAAGTCTTTCACAAAGCTGCCCGCGTAATGCGACAAAAACCTGGGAATTGCGTCGTCTTCGAAGACAGTTTGCATGGGCTCCAGGCGGCTCGGTCCGGTGGGATGAAAGCGGTGGGAATAACCACCACGAACTCAAAAGACTCATTACTTGAGGCTGGCGCTGAAATCGTGGTTGATGAAATGAGGGAACTGGATGAAGATCGATTAAGCAAACTCTTCCAATAGGTTCACAATCATGCAACTTCACATTAAGATCCTGATCTCACTGATCCTTTCTTTTTTGGTTGGGCTTTCGGCCAATTTCATCACCGAAGGCATTTCCGAAAAACCGGAGTGGTTCGCCTTTTTATCGGAAGCCTGTTCCTTCATCGGAACCCTATTCCTGAATGGTTTGAAAATGGTTGTCATCCCCTTGGTCATGACCTCGATTATTTGCGGTGTCGCTCGGATCGGTGGTGAAAAGGACTTCGGTCGCCTTGGCCTCAAAACGCTGCTTTTTTACAGCCTGACCGGATTGCTCGCGGTCATCACCGGATTATCCTGCGTAAATCTCTTCTCTCCGGGGATTGTCGAACCTGAGATTCAAGCTCAAATCCTAGCCAACCAACCACAAGGCGAAAACGGTAAAATCGAAGGAGCCATTGACAACGCGAACCGTGGGATGAAAAGCCTCTTGGAAATCTTTCACCGAATGGTTCCGGTCAATCTCTTCAAAGCGGCCGTGGAAGGACAGCTTTTAGGACTCATATTCTTCAGTTTGCTTTTTGGTTTTTTCATTTCCAAGCTTCCCTCTCAGGCGCGCGACCAACAAACCAACTTTTGGGAAAGCCTGAATTCGGTGATCCTGGCAATCACCCAATTCATTATATCCTTCGCGCCTTACGGAGTCTTTGGTTTGGTCACGCCCACCTTGATGAAGGTTGGGTTCGATACGATTTTGGTGATGGGCAACTTCGGTCTCACCGTGCTCGCCGGCTTGGCCATTCACACCTTCGTGGTGCTGCCCATTCTTCTAAAGTTGCTCGGAGGAATTTCATTCGTCCGTCATTACCAAGCCATGGCACCCGCCTTGCTGACAGCCTTTTCAACCGCATCCTCATCCGCAACCCTTCCCTTGACCATGCAATGCATCACCCGGAGGGCGGGCGTATCCAAGAAAATCAGCAGTTTCACCTTACCCCTTGGAGCAACCATGAATATGGATGGAACGGCTTTGTTCGAATGCATTGTGGTAGTCTTTCTCGCTCAACTGTTTGGAATCGAAATGGGTTGGGTCACTCAAATGACCGTGGTGATTTTGGCTCTTCTCACTTCCATCGGAGTTGCGGGCATTCCATCCGCTAGTTTAGTTGCGATCATAGTGATTCTGCAATCCGTGGGTTTTCCTGAATCCGCCATCGCCACCGGAGTTGGCATCGTCTACGTCGTAGATAGGCTGTTGGATATGACACGTACCGCAGTAAACGTTTTGGGTGACAGTTGCGCCGCCGCCATCATAGGCAAATCCGAAGGGGAAACCGGATACTACGAACAGCATTCTGCGTAAGCCACAATTTCTCCATTCGATGGACTTTAAGCTAAGTTCTCAATACGAACCCCAAGGGGACCAACCCGCAGCCATTCGCAGCCTCGTGGCTTCGATCCAATCCGAGGAACGCTTCCAAACGCTTTTGGGCGTAACCGGTTCGGGCAAGACCTTCACCATGGCAAACGTAATCCAGGAACTCCAGCGTCCCGCTTTGATCATATCTCACAATAAAACTCTGGCCGCCCAACTCTACTCCGAATTCAAGGGGTTTTTCCCGGATAATGCCGTCGAATACTTCGTCAGTTACTACGATTATTATCAACCCGAAGCCTACGTTCCGACCACCGATACTTTCATCGAAAAGGATTCTTCGATCAATGAAGAGATTGAGCGGTTGAGACTTGCCGCAACCGGTTCTCTGATCAGTCGTAGGGACGTTATTGTGGTGGCCAGCGTCTCATGCATTTACGGATTGGGTTCCCCCGACGATTTCCGGGCTCTTTCTCATGAAATCGTATGTGGAGAGGAAAGCGGTCGAGACTTTCTCCTGGAGAAATTGGTGGATGGACTCTACAACCGAAACGACGTCGAACTGAAGGCGGGTAAATTCAGGGTTCGGGGAGACGTCGTTGATATTTTCCCCGCCTATGCCAATCACCCCATTCGGGTTGAATTTTGGGGAGATGAAGTAGAATCGATCCGCGAACTGGACGCCATTTCGGGAGAGACTCTCAACCAACTGGAACGCTACCGGGTATACCCCGCCAACCAGTATGTCACAACCAAGGACAAGCTGGGGACTGCGTGCAAGGCAATCGAATCTGAACTCGAGAGTCAGGTTCGGGAATTTGAAAAGAACGAACTGCTTCTGGAAGCCCAACGCATTCGTATGCGCACGGAGTATGACTTGGAAATGCTTCGAGAGATCGGGTTCTGCAATGGGATTGAAAATTATTCGCGTCACATGTCCGGCAGAAAACCCGGACAGCGTCCTTGGTGCCTGATCGATTTTTTTCCGGATGACTTTCTGCTCTTCATCGACGAAAGCCATGTCACGATCCCACAAGTCGGTGGAATGTACAACGGCGATTACTCTCGCAAGAAAAGGCTTGTAGATTATGGTTTTCGGCTCCCTTCGGCCCTAGACAACCGACCCCTCAAGCCCGATGAGTTTGAGGAAGGGACCAAGCAGACGGTTTACGTTTCGGCCACCCCTGCCAAGCACGAATTGGAAAAATCCTCGATCGTGGTGGAACAATTGATTCGACCGACTGGCCTCTTGGACCCGGAAATGGAGAGAAGACCCATCAAAGGACAGGTTGAGGACAGCATCAGTGAAATCAAGAAGACGGTGAACGAAGGGAATCGGGTGCTGGTCACCACTCTTACGAAAAGAATGTCCGAAGACCTCACCGACTTTCTACGCGATCATCAGGTTAAGGTGCAGTACCTGCATTCGGATATTGACGCGATCGAACGGGTGGAAATTCTTCGGAATTTACGAGCCGGTTCTTTCGACGTATTGGTCGGGGTCAATCTTCTCAGGGAAGGATTGGATCTTCCGGAGGTTGCTCTCGTTCTGGTGTTGGACGCGGACAAGGAAGGTTTTCTTCGCAGTGAAACCAGCCTCATCCAGACTGCGGGAAGGGCCGCCCGTCACGTCAATGGGCGGGTCATCTTCTACGCGGACATAATGACCAAATCACTTACCCGAGCATGGGAAACCTGCTCCTACCGAAGAGAAAAACAATTGGCTTACAACCAAAAGCATGGAATCGAACCGCAAAGCGTGGTTCGGCCCGTACAGGAAAGCCTTAGTCAAAAAAAGGAAAAAGAGGAAGAGGATGAGCTTGCGGTTTCCGAAAAAGTCTCGGCCAAAGAGCTGAAAAACATGATCCGTGAGCTCGAAAGGGACATGTTGGATGCGGTCAAAAAGCTCGAATTCGAAAAGGCGGCCCTGTTGCGGGACCAGATCGTATTTTTAAAAGGTGATGGGAACTCCCACTTGAAAACGATGAACCAAGGAGGCCATTCCCCCAAAAAAAACTTCCGCAGGAGAAAATATGGCAAAAGGAAGTAAACGGGTCTTCTTGCTCTTGGCTTTGTCATTCCCCTGGCTTTCAACAAATGCCGAACTTACCTTTCGCCGGGAGCTTCTTTTCTTTTTCGATAAGGTGGAAGTACGGGGAGCCGTTGACCTGTTCATCGGAAAAGGAAAAAGAAATCGTGAGGCATATGTCTACGCGGATTCCGAAATCATCAATCAGGTGCAACTTGAAATAAGGGATAAGACCCTCTTCGTAGATGCAAACAACACCTTCTTTCTGCAACGAAGACTCCCTTTTCTGAAACTACAGGCGGAGCGAACCTTTCCGGTCGAAATTGTACTTTCAATCGATCAGCTCAAAACCATAGGAGTCCATGAAAAAAGTAACCTGACATGCACCGCTCTGTCTTCCCCCAAGCTTGACCTTTTCGTCACCTCCTCGGGCAAGGTCCATTTGGAAAACCTTACCTGCCCTGCCCTTACCCTTAGACACGAAGGACCGGGAACGGTCGTGCTCAAAGGCAAGGAGGTTCGGAATCTGGAGGCACTGGTTTCAGGAAATGGAAACCTTTGGGCTCAGAAACTTCTTTTGGAGGAGGCGATCATCAGCCACCAGGGGAACGGAAGCATCGAACTTCACCCAGCCAAGTGGTTGGATGCCCGGATCCGTGGAAAAGGCAACCTGATCCTGCACCACAAACCGGAAAGAATGGTCGTCGACAACACCGGCGAAGGCAAAGTCACGGATTTATTGCCCGATGCCGTACCCTACTATGACTTGAATGGTTCCGTCCCCAAACTTAGATAACCCCGCGCGCCAACCCAACTAGAGGGAAATCACCTCACCCTCAATCGCCGGGCGAACTCCTTCTCTCACCGCCGCCGCTTCCTGTGCGATCTGATCCATTTTCTCGTCATTGTGCGATGGATCGTGATGGAAGAGCAGAGTCTGCTTGACCTGAGCCTTTTCGGCAACCTTGACTGCCTCCTGCCAAGTTGAGTGCCCCCACCCCTTGAATTTGGGATATTCCTCGTCGGTGTAAGCGGAATCGTACACCATGATATCGGCGTCCTGAGCCAACTCCACCACATTGGCGTCAATTTCGCCCTCGTAATGTTCGGTGTCCGTGCAAATCGCAATGACTTTTCCGTCAAATTCGATTCGGTATCCGCAGGCTCCGTTCGGATGATTCAGCTTACCGGTTTTGATGACCACTCCATCTCCCAGTTCGAAAACCGTTCCGCAATCGTAATCGTTGAAGGAACAGGCCTGTTCGATGAGGGAACTTGGAACGGGAAAGACCGGATCCTTCATCAGCATAGTCCCAATGATACCCTGCAAATCATACTTTTCACCGCCCAAATGACCGGCATTCAACCGAACGTCACTATTCGGGTTGTAAAGTGGAGCAAAGAAAGGAAGCCCTTGGATGTGATCCATGTGGGTATGAGTGAAAAAGAGATCCGCATTGAGAAGGTTTGCCTCTTCGAGCATGATTTTCTTGCCCAAGAGTCGAATTCCCGTACCAGCATCTATGATAATTCGCTTTTTTCCACAAGTAACCTCGAAACAGGTGGTGTTCCCCCCATATTTGACCGTCTCGGGTCCCGGGCAAGGAATGCTTCCGCGGGTGCCCCAAAGTTTAAGGCGCATGGACGAAGGGTTTGTCATAGGTTTGCTGTACTTATTCCTTATGTAATTGAACAACCTTTGCAACCTTCAAACTCGTAACCAACTAGACCGCATTCGCTACCGGTCCGACCACTCTCCATTTTCGTTTTGATAGGAATTGGTCATTCGACCGTCACCCCAGTCGTAGATGCCCTCATAGGCGAGACCAAGCCTGAATTCACCCCTGTAACTCGAACCGTCTCCAAAATCGATCAGACCAGGTCCGCTTCTCAAACCTGCCTGCCAAGAACCCGTGTATTGGACTCCGTTCGCATCCTGCTGAACTCCATATCCATCAGGCAAACCATCGAGGAATTCTCCGGAATAAGTGGAACCGTCCGAATCCGTCAAAATTCCGGTTCCGGAAAACTCTCCTTTCTCGAACTCACCTACATACAAGGTACCGTCGGTTCGCTCGAGGATACCGTCCCCCTCGAACTTACCGAGTCGAAAGGATCCCACGTAAAGATCTCCGTTTGCTCGTAGCAAATGACCTTTTAAAAAGGCGCCGTTCGTTTCAAAAAAACCGTAGAACTCATCCCCCAGACTACTTCTTG
>NZLE01000123.1 GCA_002692605.1 Opitutia bacterium | reverse complement strand
TGATCAAGTCGGGTAATGGCCTGGATGCGGGGAAGGCGGCGCTTTCGGCTCTTTCCACGAACGCTGATGCTTTGCAGGTGGACCGTAGGGAGGCTCTTTACCTGCTCGCGATTCAGGCGATGGGAGAGGAAGACGACGAGGGCTTTTCCACTCACCGCGACGCCTTGGCGGCGGACCAGAACGCCAGTGATTTTCTCAGCCGTCTGGAAGAGTTCCGCAAAACCCAGAAATTTCTCGAGGTCGCTCAGTCCCTGCCTGATTTGAATGCGGACAAGGGTGCCAAATTCCTCGCGGAGAACGCCAAGCGCGAGGGGGTTAGGGAACTGGAAAGCGGTTTGCAGTATGAGGTGATGACCAAGGGAGAGGGTGAGATCCATCCGACTACCGAGGATGAGGTGGAGGTGCATTACCACGGTACCCTGATCGATGGGGAGGTTTTCGATTCCTCGGTCGACCGGGGAGAACCCGCCAAGTTCCGACTCAATGGGGTGATCAAGGGATGGACCGAGGCCCTTCAACTGATGAAGGCGGGAGACAAGTGGAAGCTGTTCATTCCATCCGAGTTGGCCTACGGGGAGTCCGGAAGCAACTCCATCGGCCCGAATGAGGCCCTGATCTTTGAGGTTGAGCTTTTGAGCATCACGGTGAAGGAGGAACCCGAACCGGCAAGCGACGCCAATGCCTCGGATGCCAATTCCTCCAGCGCGGAGGCTCCGATCGTGGTCCCGGTGATCGAGGGCAACGCCACTGCGGAACCGGCCGGGGAAGCCAACGCTTCCGAATAAGCCGCTCAGTCCGAACAGGCGAGCAGGGCTTTCATGACCTGCAAGTTCTCGCTGTCGGCGAAGGCCTGACCGGCTTCGGCAAGCGGATAGGTCCGCGTAAGGGCGGCAAGATCGACCGCACCCTGACTTAGGAGATCAAAGGCGCGAAGGTAATCCGGCCGTGAAGAGGCATAACTGGTACGGAGATCGATCTGTTTGCGCAGAAATTGGGTGAGGTCGAAATCTATCGTCCGGGAGTACAGGGCGACGGCGGTGACGACCCCGTCGGGGCGTACCGATTGCCAAGAGTCTGCGAGGGCATGGGCGGAGCCGGAAGCTTCCACCAGGGCGTCGGCCCCATCCGGGAAATATGCGGTAATCTGTTCGTGAAGGGGAGGGTGTCCGTGACCGACCAAGAGAGTCTCAAAGCCAATGGTCCGGGCAGCGGACAGTCGGGTGGTTTCATCCTGCTCCGTACCGGTCAGAATGACTTCCGCGCCCCGACTGCGGGCGGAAAGAGCGCAAAACATCCCGATGATCCCGGGTCCGCTGACCACCACCCGGTCACCCGGTCCCACGGAACTGCGGTTGGCGATGCAGTGCTCGGCTACAGAGAGTGGTTCGGTGAGGGCGGCGAGTTGGAGATCCAGCCCGTCGGGTATGGGGAGTAGAAATTCTTGTTCCACGCAGACGTATTCGGCCATGCCTCCGTCGAGGTGGAGGCCCTGAACGCGTCGACGTGGAGAAAGCTGGGGAAGACCTTCGGCGCAGTAACGGTCGTTGGGGTCATGGGAAGCCTGCAGGGCGATCATCACTGCCCGGTCGCCTTCCTTCCAGTCCCCGGCATCGGGCCCGGTCGAGACTACGGAACCGGACAATTCGTGACCGAAGGTGACTTCGGGCAGAACCGATTCGTACCCGGGATGGTTGAGCCAGGCGTGCAGGTCGGATCCGCAGATTCCGCAGTGGGAGACTTTCAGAAGAACCTGATTCTTTCCGGGTACGGGAACCGGAACCTCCACCAGGGAGGCGGCCCGTTCGCGGCGGGCATGGCGGCGAAAGGCTTTCATCATGAGGAGGGCGCGTGAATCGATTGGCGGATGGCTTCGGCCGCTTCGGGGCCGCATAGGGCGCAAACCAGAGCGAGCCCGAAGGAGACCGCGGTTCCGGCTCCGCGCGAGGTGATCAGGGTGCCCTCGGTGATGGTTTCCGAGCCGGTGACCAGGTCGGGCAGTTCGTCCGCCACGCTCCCGTGGGCGGTGTGCCGGGGGCCGGGAAGCAGTCCGGCGTCGAGCAGGAGCAGGGGGGCCGCGCAAATCGCTCCGATGATCCGACCTTCGAGGTGAAACCGGCGGATCAGATCGAGCGCCCGGGGCTGTTCGCGCAGTTCGAAAACTGCGGGACCGCCGGGAAGAACGAGAAGATCGAACTCTTGCCCGGAAACTTCGGAAAGGGGACAATCCGCATACAGGGTGAGTTCGGACCGGCCGGTGACCAGTAGGTCTTCGCCGACCGCGGCCACGGTGACCTGAACCTCCGCCCGACGGAGCAAGTCGATGGGGCAGGTGGCTTCGATTTCCTCAAAGCCGGGGGCGAGCAGGACCAGAGCGCTCCGGGGCATGGGAGAAAGAAAGGGTCAGGACTTGGCTTTGGCCTTGTCCTTTTTGGGAGCGGATTCCTTTTTGGTCTCCTTCTTGGAGGAGGACTCGGAGGAAGAGCTTTTTTCGGAGCTGCCGGAATCCGAGGAACTTGAATCGGATGATCCGGAATCCCCGGAACTTTCCTTGCTTTCTCCACCGCTCTTGTTCTTGTAGTCGGTCTCGTAAAAGCCGGTTCCCTTGAAGATGAGTCCGGCTCCGATTCCGAGCAGGCGCTTGGCCTGGCGTTTGCTGCAGGTGGGGCAGGACTTTACGGGAGCATCGTTCATGGATTGAAACATCTCCCATTCGTGCCCGCAGGCTTGGCATTGGTAGTCGTAGGTTGGCATGGTTCGAATGATCGAGAGGAAAGCGGGAAAACCTAGCGGATCAACGGGCGAATTGCAAGGCGGTGGAGTACGCCAGCAGGACCCAGGTTCCGAGGAAGAAGGAAAGTCCGTAGAGGGGCAGGGCGAGCAGAAAGATTCCCCAGAAGGCAATCACCGGAATGGCGAGTTTGGGCCAGTAGTCCCGGGCAACGCCGAGGATTTCCCGAATTTGCCAGCTGTCCGCGAAGAGGCCGTCCTCCAGGTAGGCATGAACTCCCGCAAGAAAGAGAAAGGGGCCGACGAATCCGGCCACGGCGAGCGGGAAATAAGCGACCACTCCAAGCATCCCGAAGGAGAGTCCCCCAAGGATCAGACTGAGCAACCAGCCCGCAAGCAGGGGAACCCCGACGTATCCGAGCAAGAGAAGAAGCATGCGGATACCGCCGATGAACAGACCGGGGATTTCCATTTCCCGCCATTCGGGGAGATCCCACCGGTTGGACCGGCGCAGTCGTTGGACGTATTCGAGCAGGTAGCCGAGAGAAAACAGGTTGAGGATGGGGATGAAACATAGAGCTCCTCCCCACAAGGCCTTCGGCATCCACCCGGGGTTTCCGAAAAGCCGTCCGCATACCGCTTCCAAACTTGGCATAACTCACAAATCATGACAGGCTTGCGAAAATCCGCAAGTCATGAATTTTTCAGAAAAACTAAAAGCCTGGCAGGATCAGGTGAACCGGGCGATGGACCAAGCCCTTCCGGGAAGCGAGGTTCATCCCACCCGACTGCATCAGGCGATCCGCCACAGCGTGGATGCCGGGGGCAAGCGCCTGAGGCCCATTCTGACGCTTGGGGCGGAGGACCTCTTCCCCGGGGAGAACGATCCGATGCCTGCGGCCCTGGCGATCGAATTGATCCACACCTACAGCCTGATTCATGATGATTTGCCGGCGATGGACGATTCCGAGATGCGCCGGGGAAAACCTTCCTGCCACGTCGCATTCGACGAAGCCACTGCGATTCTCGCGGGGGACGCCCTGCAACCGATGGCTTTCGAATGGTTGGCGCGGGGCTACGCTTCCGTCCCCAAGCTGTTCGCCGACCTGAGCCTGATTCTCGCGGAAACCGCGGGCAGCCGGCAGTTGGTGGGCGGGCAGATGCAGGATTTGCTTTCCGAGGGCAAGGAGCCGGACGAGGAGAATTTGAGCTACATTCACCGGAACAAGACCGCGGCGATGATTCGGGCATCCTTGGAGATGGGCTTCCGGATCGGAGCGATGGGGGAGGATATGGAAAAGACCGCCCAGGTTCGGGAAGCCGGACTTTCCCTCGGTCTTGCCTTTCAGGCGGTGGATGATCTGCTCGACGTCACCGGATCGACCGAGGAGTTGGGCAAAGACGCCCATCATGATTCGGAGCAGGGCAAGGTCACCTGGGTCACTCTGAAAGGCGAGGAAGGCGCGAGGCAGCTTGCCCGGGAACACACGGAGCGGGCCCGGGCGAGTCTCGAAGGGTTGGGAGGAAATGCGGATTTCCTTCTCGAACTTACCGATTTCATGTTGGAAAGGAAGCATTGAACGGGGATTCCGAGCCTTCGGAATCGGCAAGCCTGTCACGGGACTGGCGTGAACGTCTATCGCTCTCGCGTGACTTGGGAACGGGCTTCGCGGCTCCCGGCGGTGAGTTCACCCGGGCTTTGTACGAATGGGCCCTGACCGATCGTGGCAACTTTCTGAGGGAGTTGCTGGCGGGTCGGCGGGTGGTGGAACTGGGGGCGGGGATGATGCCTTACGGCTATGCCCTGTCGGCCACTTGCGGAGCCCGGAATTTCGTCGCGGTGGAACCCTTCTACGCGGATAAGCAAAGTCTTTCCGTGTCCGCATTCATCGACCAAAGCGGTCCCGCCTTTCCCCGAATTCCCTACAAGGTGACGGACCGGGATATGCTGGCTTATTTGCAGGAAGAGGCGGATGATTTGCTCTGCGTGGTGGCCTGTGGAATCGAGGATTGCATTCTGCCAGGTCCGGAGTACCGGGCCAAGGTAGAGTCGGAAATCCACAGAGTCTTGGAACCGGATGCGTTCTTTCTAAGCTCGCACAGTGATTTGTATCCGAAGGATTTGAGGACGGTGGAGATTACCTATCCCCGCCCCTCAAAACCGAAGGTTCGGGACCGTTTGCGTCTGCATGGAGACGGGGATGCCTATGATCGGTACGGGGATCGGATCGAAACCCTTCTCGTTTCGGAGAGCTAGAATTTTCTAACGAACGTCTTCGATGGCATAATCGTAGAAGGTCATGCCATGTTCTCCGGCAGGGAGCAAGTAGAGCCAGTTTGAACTTCCATGATCGTAGAAGTGGGGAGCGACTCCTTCCTGGGTCCAAAGCCAACCTTCGTTCGGCGACCAGAGCCAGATGCCATCGCCGCCTGAGTCCGGGGCGTAGAGCCAACCGAGCCGGGCGTGGAAAATCCAACCGTTGTCCTGAGGTTGGAAGGTTCCCAGCCAATCGGATTGCAACCAACCGTCGGGTAGGCTTTGCGCATCCGCGCGGTACGAGGGTTCCGGGGAGGGCGCTTCGATGGCCATGACCTGCCCGAGGGATTCTCCCACCTCATTGGAGGCGTAGGCCCGAACGAATCGGGCGGAACCGGTGGAAGACGATAGTGTGAACTCTCCGCTGGCGGACCCGGGGTTGGCCGCGAGACGCTCACTTTGGTTGAAGTCCAGAGTCGAGCTGAGCAGGAAACCGACTTCGGTCAGAGCCTTTCCGCCATCCGAAAGAACGCTTCCGGAAAGGCTGAGGGTGCCCGCCGAATCGACGCCGGGTTCTCCGGTTTCCACCACGGGGGCGTGATACTCGATGACTTCGGTGACGTTCAGATCAATGCTCAGGGTAGTGGAGACGTTGAGGTCGTCGGTGACGGAGACTGCGAAGGAGTCGGAGCCGTAATAATAGGGTTTTGGGGAATAGGTCCAGTTTCCGTCCGTAGGATCGATGGATGCGGATCCGTTGGTGGGAGGGGTGGAGATGGAGAAGTAGGATCCGTCGGTCAATCCGTCCGCATCGGCGGCGTTGAGGTCACCGGAGGCGGATTCGTTTTCGGCCAAAGTCACGACCAGTTCGCCGGTCACTTGGGTGGGATCATCGACCGGGGAAACGGAAAGGTGGATCGTGGCGTTGACGGTTCCACCTTGGTCATCGGTAACGGAGACCTCAAAGGAATCGGATCCGAAGAAGTTGGGGTTGGGGGAGTAGGTCCAGTTCCCGTCCGCAGGATCGATGGATGAGGTTCCGTTTGCCGGAGGGGTGGAAACCGAAAAGTGGGAACCGTCGGTCAGACCGTCCGAGTCGGTGGCGTTGAGGTCACCGGATGCGGAAGTGTCCTCGGAGATGGATGCCTGGGTGTCCCCGGATA
>NZLE01000122.1 GCA_002692605.1 Opitutia bacterium | reverse complement strand
GCGGAGGCCGCCGAAGATGCCCCGCGCGCCTCAATGATGGCGGCGCCACGCTGCTGAACCGTGGGAATGAAATCGACGTGGGCCCAGGTGTCGTCATCGATGACCTCGGGGGCTGATTGTCCCCCGATCCTGGCATTGTAGTAATCGGGATACTGGGTGGCGGAGTGGTTGCCCCAGATGGTGACGTTGGAGACCTCCGAAACCGGGCGGTTGGCCTTGGCGGCCAATTGAGCGGCGGCCCGGTTCTCATCGAGGCGGGTCATTGCGAACCATCGGTCCTGCGGAACTTCCTGAGCGTTGTTCATGGCGATCAGGCAGTTGGTGTTGCAGGGGTTGCCCACCACCAGCACCCGCACGTCCGAGGCGGCGTTGGCGGCAATGGCCTGTCCCTGACCCGTGAAAATTTTTCCGTTGATTCCCAGTAGGTCTCCCCGTTCCATGCCCGCTTTGCGGGGCACGCTGCCCACCAGCAGCGCCCAATTGACGTCCGAAAAGCCTTCGTTCAGGTCAGCGGTCGGTCGAATGTCCTTGAGCAGGGGGAAGGCGCAATCGTCCAATTCCATGCACACCCCTTCCAGGGCTTTCATTCCGGGCTCAATCTCAATGAGGTTGAGGGCCACCGGTTGGTCAGGCCCAAAAAGCCCGCCTGAAGCGATGCGGAAAAGAAGAGAGTAGCCGATTTGACCGGCGGCGCCGGTCACGGCCACACGAATGGGTGCTTGGTCGTTCATGAGTGTAAGTTGAGTTAAGGGTAAGAGGATTTGGGTAAAAGCCTAAGAAGAGATGATCCCAAACGGATCAGGAAAAGCGAGCCTTATCCACTACCTCGGCTGCCCTTCGCAGGCAAGCCTCGGTGGTCGACCAATCGATGCAACCGTCGGTTACGGAAACTCCGTATTCGAGTTGATCCAAGGGACGGGGAAAGGATTGATTTCCAGCGTTGAGGTGGCTTTCGATCATCACCGCATGAAGGCAATCGGCTCCATTTTCGATTTGCCGGAGAACCTCGTCGAGCACCGCCGGTTGACGGCTCGGATCCTTCCCGCTGTTGGCATGACTGCAATCGATCATCACGGAGTTCGGAGCCTTGACGGTTTCCAGGGCGCTACGGGCCATCTCCACGTTTTCCGCCGAATAGTTCGGACCGTCCGTTCCTCCGCGCAAGATCAGTTGGCAATCGGGGTTGCCCCCGGTGGTCACGGCGGACGCCTTGCCGTCTTCGGTGATTCCGAGAAAGGTCTGGCTTTGCGTGGCTGCGATGATTCCGTTGACCGCGGCCTTCAGATCCCCGGCGGTGGCGTTCTTGAAACCGACCGGCATGGATAGCCCGGATGCCATTTGGCGATGGGTTTGCGATTCCGAGGTGCGGGCTCCGATCGCCGCCCAACACAAGGAATCGGAGATAAATTGCGGGGTAATGGGGTCGAGTAGTTCGGTGGCGGTGGGAATGCCCAAATCCAGAACCTCTCCCAAAAATCCGCGGGCGATGCGCAAGCCTTCGGGAATGTCACAGGTTCCATTGAGCTTGGGGTCCATGATCAGGCCCTTCCATCCCACGGTGGTACGGGGCTTTTCGAAATAAACCCGCATTACCAAAAGAAGGCGGTCCTTCAATTCGGCGGAAAGCTTGGCAAAGCGTTCGGCATACTCGCGGCATGATTTCAGGTCATGAATGGAGCACGGTCCGACCACGGCAAGCAAACGCTTGTCCTCTCCGTGAATGAGAGCATGCAACTCCCGGCGTGACTGGGTGACGAAGGCCTTTTGTTCGGTCGATCGGGGAATTTCTCCACGCAACTCGACCGGTGAGGGCAGGGTCACCGAATCGGTAATTCTTAAGTTTGTAACTTGTTCCACTCGACAAACCATAAAAGGGAAGCTTCCATGAACAAGCTAAACTTTTACCAAAGAGCAAGAATGTCGGTTTTTTTTCACAATTCCAACCCCAAGGCTCTTCTTCGCATAAGCGGAGAAGACGCCGAGGATTACCTGCAAAGCCAACTGAGCGTGGACGTCGGGAAGCTACCGGTTGGCGCGATGCGCTTCGCCCTTCGGCTGAATACCCGGGGCCGGGTTCTTGCCGGAGGTTATCTTTTGAGGCAAGGAGACGAAGACTTCCTCCTCTTCAGTCGCGGCAACGAGGCTTCCGAGTGGGTCAAGCTCCTCGATGAAAACGTGGTGGCTGACGAGGTTGAGTTCACCGACGAAAGCTCTTCCTGGACGGCTCAGGTTCTGGGCGGTACCGGGATCGGAAACTTTCTCCAATCCAAAGGTCTGACAGTCCCCCAAGAAGGTCACTTCACGGAGATGAAGGAGGGCATTCTTTTTTTGGACGAACGCTTGCCGGCGAACACCTTTACCCTTTTGGGCAAAACCGGCTTGGCATGCGCAACCGACAACGGAGTCAGAGAAATCGGATGGGAGGAAATCCACAAGCAGCGGATCGAGGCCGGCTTGTTCTCAGTTCCCGAAGAAATCGGGCCGGAAAATTTGCCTCAGGAGGGAGGGTTGGAGAATGGATCCGTTGATTTTCAAAAGGGCTGCTACCTCGGGCAGGAAACCATGGCCCGGATTCACGCTACGGGAAAAGTTCGCATGCAAGCCCGGGCAGTCACATGGGATGCAAACCAAGCCCCTGCCCTGCCGAGCCCAGTCCTGCAGGGGGACAAACCGGTGGCCACGCTTAAGAGCGCAGTCGCTGCAAACGATGGGTCTTTTCTGGGCGTGCTCATTCTGAGGGCAAACCTGATCCCTTCGCTGGAGGCGGAGGAATTTGCGCTACCGGGCGACCCCGCCCAAACGATCCGAGCCTGGTGAACCCCGAAGAGGAGATCGAGAAGGTTTCGGAGATCTTCCTAAACCTCGGAGCGGAAAGCCAGCAAGCCCGGGTTATGGCGAGACAACTGATCAAGCGAGCCGAACAGCGGGCGGAGGAAAAGAACGGGTCCAAGGTGGAAGAGTTGCAAAAGCTCCTGGAAGTCTCCGTTTTCGGAGCTCAAGGTCGCTTGAAACCCAGTGATGAAGCCGATTTTGAGAGAAATCCGCCCCGAAACCCCTAAAAAAAGCCTTTTTTTGAAAAAAAAGTTTGACCGAAGCCCAGAAAACCGCGTTCTAGACAGTGTTTAACTAACATAACCATATACTTCCAAACAAAAGGAAACATAACATGAATAAAGGACAACTCATCGAAGCCGTACAAAAGAAACTTGGCAAAGACACCACCAAAGCTGCTGCGGATGCTGCCGTAAACGCTGTTATCGATTGCATAACAAAAGCAGTTAAGAAGGAGCCTGTTCAAGTTATCGGTTTCGGTACCTTTTCCGTGGTCAAGCGCGGCGCCCGTAAGGGAATCAACCCCCAAACCGGCGAACAGATTAAGATCAAGGCTTCCAAGTCCGTGAAGTTCAAGCCCGGAGCCAAGCTCAAGGCTGCGATCTAATCGCTTGTCACAATACCCCTTTTAAACCCACGGGTTCCCGTGGGTTTTTTTGTGATCTTTACCCTTCAGTTCGAAATGAGGAATGAATAAGAAAAGTTTGGTGGAACAGGCCAAGGAGGAATACCGTAGGCATATGCAAGGCTCGGTCGCCGCATTCGCTCCGGGCCGGATCGAGTTTCTGGGCAATCATCTGGATTACAACGGCGGCACGGTTCTGGGCACCGCCATCAATGCGGGAATCTACGGCCTGGCCCAACCCAGAGAGGATGATTCCTTCCGTTTGTTCAGTGATAGTTTCGAAGGAGCGGAGATCAATGGCTCCATCGAAAAGCTCGAAAAGCAGAGCGGACGGGAAAGCTGGGGAAACTACTGCCTTGGCGTCCTGAAGGTTCTCCAGCAAATGAACCTGGCTCCGGAGCATGGGTTTTCCCTGATCCTTACCACCGACCTCCCCATGGCCGCAGGCTTGAGCTCAAGCGCCGCCGTGGAATTGGCCACCGCTTTGTGCCTTCTCCAACTTGCGGAGCGCACCCTTCCCAAGAACGAATTGGTTTCCCTTTGCAGGAAAGCGGAAAACGAGTGGGTGGGACTGCCCTGTGGAATCCTCGATCAAGGCACCTCCGCTTTCGGTGAAGCAAATCAGGTCGTTCGCATCGATTGCGCGGAAGAAGCCTATTCCACACTACCCCTTCCCGAAGGGACCGCATTCTGGATTTTCGACACCGGAATCAAACATGATCTGGTTGATTCGCACTATGGAACCAGAAACCGGGAATGCATGGATGCTCTGGCCGCGCTTCAAACTCTGGATCCCAAGCTTCTCCATCTGGCTCACTGTCCGGGCGACTTGCTCGAAAAAGCCGAATTGCCCGAAAACCAGATGAAGCGCGCCCGGCACGTCATCGGCGAACAGGCAAGAGTACGTATGTTCGAAGAGGGCCTCCGAGAGTCGAATTCGCCGGAGGAACTTGGTTCGCTTCTCCGGCAATCCCATGGGAGTTCATCCGAACTCTTCGAAAACAGCGTCCCCGAACTCGATCACTTGGTCGACCTGCTCAACGAGGATGACGAAGTGTTGGGCGCCCGTTTGACCGGAGGCGGTTTCGGGGGAGCCGCCTTGGCCTGGACAAGCCAAGGTTTCAGCGAGGAAAAAGCCCGATCGATTGCCTCAGCCTATGAGCGGAAATGGCAGGTATTGCCCACATTTCACACCTTTTCCGCGTCCCGAGGCGCTCATTGCAAAGACCCGCTAGACAAGGGCTAAAAATTCCCGTACCACCCGAATGAAACCGGGGCGGTCCTCAACGTGAAGATCGTGACCCGCCTCCGGCAAGACCTCCACCTTCGAATTCGGAAAATGTTTCCCGACTTGCGCCAAATGTTCGGTACGGAGGTATCCCGATTTGCCCCCACGAACAAAAAGGGTCAAGCCCTCAAAGGTTTC
>NZLE01000121.1 GCA_002692605.1 Opitutia bacterium | reverse complement strand
GCGTTTTTTTTCCTTTTGACTCTTGGTTCCCACGCCTAGACCCTGTGGCCTTGCTCCCTGAAGCAACGCTCGAAGACCGATCCACGGCATTGTCCTTAGTCCTGGAACCGGATTTATTCCTGGAACTCCTACCACGATAAGCGTCCTTCTTACCGCTTACTTTTCTTTCTTCCTTATCACTCATATTAAATTTTCTCCGGAGAAACTCTTTATTATACGATCGAGAAAAACCCGCTCATCTGGAAGTAACTTAAGCTGAACCGACTTAACGGTTTCGGCAATCTGACCCTTTCGGCGAGCCCCAACGATCGATGAAGTGATTTCATCTCGACTCAAAGTCCATGCCACCGCCAACTGCCCGACAGTTCTCCCGGTTTCATCGGCAAATTTCTTCAACTGCTCTTGGAATTCCAAAAAGGCTTTCATTCCATCCTCGCTTTGCAGGGGTTTAACCACGGGATGGTCGGGTTTGTGCTTTCGCCAATCGTTGTCGGGAAGATTATTCAACCATTCTCGCGAAACCTTACCGGTGAGCAAACCGGAATGCATGGGACTGTAGGCCAAAACTCCGGTTCCCCTCGAGGCGCACCAAGGAAGAACTTCTTTTTCGATTTCACGGGCCAACATGCTGTACATGGGTTGGTTGGAGGTTACGGGGGCAATGCCCTCCAATATTTCGAGTTGATCAGCCCAACAATTGCAAACCCCTACCCAACGCACCTTCCCTTCTCTTTTAAGGTCTTGGAGAGTCTGCCAAGACTCCGCCAGATTCTCGATGGGCTCGGGCCAATGAATTTGATAAAGGTCAATCCAATCCCTACCGATTCTTCGAAGCGAACCTTCCACCTCATCACGAATCGTTTCCGCGGAGATAAATCTCCTCGGTCTCTTATTCTCCATGGGCAAGACTCCGCATTTGGTTGCTACAATCACCTCATCGCCTTTCCACTCCCTCAAGGCCTTTCCCACTGCAACCTCAGCCTCCCCGAAACCGTATGCATGAGCCGTATCGATCCAATTAATCCCCATCGACAAGGCTTCCAAAATAGTAAGAACGGAATCGTTTGCGTCCTGATCACCCCAACCCATACCCCATTCTCCACCACCAATTGCCCAAGTGCCCAAACCTATTTGGGACAAGACTAAATCTGAATTTCCAAGTTCTTTGAATTTCATCGGCAAATCATTATAAAACGGCAAAATCAAATTGATTGGAAGAGTAAAGAATTCTCTTACCTTGCTCGGTCGGTGAAAAGCGAATAGTTCTCAGAATATGAAAACGATCTTCATAACTGGGGCGAGCAGGGGAATTGGCTTCGAAATGGCCCGACAATCACTTTCTTGCGGAAATCGTGTAATTGCCTCATGCAGAAACCCCGACGACGCCGATGAGCTAAATTCGCTTATGGATTCATATGATCAACTTGATCTTTTGGAGATGGACGTTTGTTCGAATGATTCCGTCAACTCCTGTCTTTCCCATCTTTATTCCAAAAGGCAACCCATTGACCTCCTTTTCAACAATGCGGGAATTATCGACTGGCGTAATTTCCATGAGATCACCGAAGACTCCTTCGCAAGAATTTACCAAACCAATGTCGTCGGAGCCTTTCTCTGTCTGCGCGCCTGCCTACCCTGCCTGCGGCTTTCCGGAAGCCCTCTTGTGGTTAATTTATCTTCCCGACTCGGATCCATCGACCTGCGTGGAGAAACCCAACTTGGCGGCGCCATTGCCTACCAATGCTCCAAAAGCGGCTTGAATATGCTCACCAAACAAGCTGCCCTCGACCTCAAAGCACTTGGCATATGCGTTGTCTCCCTCAGTCCCGGGTGGGTAAAAACCGACATGGGAGGAGACCAAGCCAAGTATGAAGTTGAGGAATCAGTTCGTTTGTTGAGAACGACCATTGAGAATCTCTGCTTGGAAGATACGGGGACATTCATAGGAGAAGACGGTCTGCCAATTCCATGGTAATGTAGTTCCTTCCTTGTTATACGGCTGGAAATCAACTAGTGGATAATGGATGAATCAATCGTTGTTCGCATTATTCTTACTTCACTTGCTCGGATTATCCGCAAGTTTTGCCCTCGAAGTGGGTGACCAAGCCCCAGGCTTTTCCGCGCTCTCTTCCGACGGGATTAATTGGGAATCTTCATCGCTTCTCGGCAAAAAGCATCTTATTGTCTACTTTTACCCTGCCGCAATGACGGGAGGGTGTACCAAGCAGGCTTGCGCCTACAGTGACCATGAGAAGGAGTGGAGATCATGGGGGGTCGAGGTAATTGCCATTAGCGGAGATTCCCCAGAAAACCTCAATCTCTTCAAGAAAGCCGAAAACCTAAACCTTACTTTGCTTTCTGACCCTCAAGGGAAGATTGCCAAAACCTTTGGGGTTCCAACAGGCAAAGGCGGACAGATCGAGCGAGTTGTAAATGGAGAAAAAGTTACCTTGAAACGCGGAGTTACCGCCAAAAGGTGGACTTTCGTAGTCTCCAAGCAAGGAAAAATACTCTTCGTCAACGATCGGGTAAACGCAGCTCAGGACAGTTCATCGCTGCTAAGTCTTTTCAAGGAGAAAAATCTTAAGTGAATCGAGCGAGCCCGGGAAAAGTAAGGAAAAACCTTAAATCCATCGCCAAAACACGACCGGTCGACGTAAAGGTTGGAAAGCGAGGCATCACTCGAGCTCTCCTCCTTGAAGTTCGCAAACCTCTGGATAAGGATGGAATCGTCAAGGTTAGCCTGAATGCAAAAAAGCAAATCCGAATCGATCAAGCCAAGGAATTGGAAGAAGAACTTCAGGCCGAACTTATCTCCATGATCGGTAAAACCGCATCTTTCGCAAGAGAATCGTGAAAGGGAAAGCGCAGCCACTAAATACGGGTGACGAGGTGCCTGATTTTTCGACTCGTGATGAATCGGGCAACTTGATTTCCAAGTCTTCTTTGCTCGGCACAAGCTATTTGATCTATTTCTACCCCAGAGACAATACCCCAGGGTGTACCGCGCAGGCTTGTGGCTTCAGGGATTTGATTCAAGATTACCGAGCCCTGGAAGTTTTGGTACTAGGGGTGTCCGGGGACTCCCCTGCATCCCATATAAAATTCATCAAAAAGAACAAATTGCCCTATCCTTTACTCATGGATGAGGACCACCAAATCGCCTTATCCTTTGGAGTCTATGGAGAAAAGAAGTTCATGGGCAGGACATTTGACGGCATTCACCGCAGCTCATTCCTCGTGGGGCCAGACGGTAAAATCATAAAGGCATACCATAAGGTAAAAGCCAAATTAAACCCGGATGAGGTATTGGCCGACCTCATCCGTATTCGAGAAGAAGCCGGACAATAAAAGCAATCAACTAGAGGCTGTCGTCGCAGCCTCAATGATCCCTAAAAATGCCCTTGAGGTCAGAGACGCTCCTCCAATCAAACCTCCGTCCACATCCGGTTGGGCAAGCAATCCCGCAGCATTCTCTGGCTTCATCGATCCTCCGTAAAGAATCCTAACCGTCGATGCTGCGGATTCGCCGAACATTTCGGAAAGAACGACTCTTATATCCGCATGAACCTCCTGTGCCATTTCATCCGTAGCGGTTTTACCGGTTCCGATAGCCCAAACTGGCTCGTAGGCCAGAATCAAATGCTCAACGGAGGAGGCGGGATAGTCAGCCAATCCTTGACGAACTTGAGAGCGAACGACTTCGAGGGTTTGCCCGGCTTCTCGTTCCTCCAAGGTTTCGCCAATGCAATAAATGGGTTTCAGGTTGTTGTGGATGGCAGCCAAAACCTTACGATTGATCGATTCATTGGTTTCTCCATACAACTGCCTTCGCTCACTGTGGCCGAGAATGACGAAAGAAACGTATAAATCCCTCAACATTTCAGCAGAAACCTCTCCCGTAAAAGCTCCGGATGCTTCTGCGTTCATATTTTGCGCTCCCAGAAATACCTCGGTTTGCTCAATCAGTTCGGAAACTTTAGCCAAAGAGGTAAAAGGTGGGCATACGCAGACCTGCACACTGTTTTGGGAACCAACCGACGCATTGATTTCATGGACCAAGTCCACAGCCTCGGTTGCGGTTTTATTCATTTTCCAATTCCCTGCAATAAGGTATTTCCTGCTCATAATAAAAAGGTACTAATTTAGATTTGATCAAGCACCGCAACTCCGGGTAGCTCCTTACCTTCCAAAAACTCAAGTGAAGCCCCTCCACCCGTGCTCATAAAGGTAACTTTGGCGTCGTGCCCGCTTTGCTTGATGGCTTTGACACTGTCTCCACCTCCGATAATCGAAATGGAATCATTCTCCGCAACCGCCTTGGCTATTGCAAAAGTCCCCATACTCGAACCTTCGATTTCAAAGACCCCCATCGGTCCGTTCCAAAGTACGGTTTGGGCGGCCGCCACTTCCGAAGAATACAAATCAACGGTTTTGGGACCTATATCCACCCCTTCCCATCCATCCGGAACGTCACCTTCCACTACTTGGGTTTCCCCTAGAGTCTTGGCGTCGAAATCCAGAGCATTCGTGGTCAGGGTATCGATCGGCAACAAGAAACGAACGCCCTTGGCTTCGGCTTTGGAAAGCGCATCCTTGGCCAAATCGATTTTGTCAGGTTCGCTCAGACTATCTCCAACTTTCTTCCCTTGGGCCAAGGCAAAGGTGTATGCCATGGCACCTCCGATGATGATGGAATCAGCCTTATCGAGCAACTTATCGATCACCTTGATCTTGTCGCTGACCTTGGCGCCTCCTAAAATAACCGTGAATGGTCGGTTTGGAGATTCGGTTTTCTGTCCAAGAAACTCCAATTCCTTTTCAATCAGGTATCCCGAAACCTTATCCGTCAGAAGATTGGCAACGCCGTAAGTGGAAGCGTGGGCTCGATGAGCCGTGCCGAATGCATCGTTCACATAGGCATCCGCCAAACGAGCAAGTTGCTCTGCGAAATTTGGGTCGTTCTCCGTTTCACCTAGGTGAAAACGAAGGTTTTCGAGTAGTGCAACCTGACCGTTTTCCAGAATGCTCAATCCATTCTCCACCGCCTCGCCAACACAATCGTCAAGGAACAAAACCGGCACACCCAGCTTATCCGAAAGAGCGGGAGCAACGGGAGACAAACTCATCGTTTCGACGCGATTGCCTTTCGGTCTGCCCAAATGACTTGCGAGGATAATTTTGGCCCCCTGATCGATTAGTTTGCGGATCGTAGGCAAAGCCGCTTCGATGCGAGTGTCATCAGTAATGCTTCCATCCGAATCAAGGGGAACGTTAAAGTCAACGCGAACGAAAACTCTCCGCCCGTTCAAATCGAGATCGTCAATTGTTTTTACTCTAGGCATAAGAAAGGGAACGTTCAAGCATCAGCGCACGCTCCATCAATGGGGAGCCGAAATTGAGACGTTTAAAGGTGAGCGGAAACTTTTTTGAGAAGATCAACGCAACGATTGCTGTAGCCCCATTCGTTATCATACCAAGAAACCAACTTGAAGAAAGTTTCATTCAGCCCCATTCCGGATCCGGCGTCAAAAATGGACGAGGCCGGACAATGTATGAAATCCGCTGAAACAACTTCATCTTCGGTGTATTCGAGGATACCATTCAAGGGACCGGAGGCGGCTTCTTTCATTTTTCGACAAATTTCTTCGTATGTGGTGGGTTTTTCAGTCTTAACGGTCAGATCGACGGCGGAAACCGTTGGAG
>NZLE01000120.1 GCA_002692605.1 Opitutia bacterium | reverse complement strand
CAAGGATTCGGACCAATTGGATTACAAAACTGCGGACTGGGCGGTGAATGAACTTTCTCAAAAGCCTAAGGATCCTTTTTTTATGGCAGTCGGTTTCTTCCGTCCGCACGTTCCGCTCTACGCATCGCAGGAATGGTTTGATCTATATCCGGAGGAGTCTCTGATTCTTCCTCCTATTCGTCGTGATGACCGTCAGGATACCCCTCGTTTTTCCTGGTATCTTCACTGGTCACTCCCCGAACCCCGTCTCAAATTTTTGGATGAAAGTAAACAAGTGAAGAACAAGGTTCGCTCCTATCTAGCATCGGTCAGCTTTATGGATTCCCAGGTAGGACGGGTACTGGATGCCCTAAAGGAGAGTGGTTTGGAGGATAATACCATTATCGTCTGTTGGTCCGATCATGGCTATCACTTGGGCGAAAAGGAAATCACCGGAAAGAATACTTTGTGGGATCCCACCACCCGTGTACCCTTAATGTTTGCAGGACCGGGTATTTCCAAAGGCGCCCGTTGTGGGCGTCCCGCCGAGTTGTTGGATATTTACCCAACTCTTGCTGAGTTATGTGGATTGAAATCGGTTCCACAGGAGATCGAAGGCCTTAGCCTGGTTCCTCAACTGAAGGATGCCAAGGCTGCCCGTTCCCGTCCCGCCATGACCTCACATGGTCCGGGAAACGATTCCGTACGCACCGAAACCCATCGTTATATCCGTTACGCGGACGGATCGGAAGAACTTTACGATATAAGAAAAGATCCTCATGAATTCAAAAATTTGGCATCCGATCCGAAGACCAAAAAGCTACGAAAAAAGCTCGCAGCTTATTTCCCCAAAAATCCGGCCAAACCGGTTGAGGGAAGCAATGCCCGTCTGATCGAAAGAAAAAAGGACGGCTCCGTTTATTGGCAAAATACTTTGATCGAGAAAGACGCCAAGATTCCGGAGTACGAATAATTCAGCTTTACGGTCGTACGAACAAATTCGAAGTGACCACTTCAATCACCAAATCCCGAAAACCCAACTTTTCATCGTCTATCTTTTCAAGGATACGGTCGATTTCCGGACGATCGGAAATCTCCATCTGGCGACCCAGGGCATATTCCATCATCTTGTTGGTCAGAGCACGGATGAACTTTCCTTTTTCATTGCGAAAGTTCCACATGAACTCACCGAGGTCCTTGAACTCCTTCCCTCCAGGCAGAACACCCGAGGCATCGATTTTCCTCCTCGGCGCATAGGTCGAGCGGTAGCGACCAATGGCATCGAAGTTTTCCAGCGCGAATCCCAGCGGGTCGATCTTACGGTGACACTCGGCGCAGGTGGGGTCAGAGCGGTGTTTTTCCATTTGATCACGAATCGTGGTGGATCCGCGAACGTCCGGTTCAATCGCTTCAATATCGGGCGGAGGAGGTGCGGGGGGGGTTCCAAGAATATTTTCGAGTAACCAGACACCACGAATGATCGGCGAAGTGTCCACTCCATTTGCGGTTACCGTATGAATCGATCCCTGTCCAAGCAATCCGCCCCGAGGATGTCCATTGGTGCTGACTTTGATAAAAGAGTCCGGGGTTTCAAATCTCGAGCTTGGCAAATCCATTCGATAATGACGGGCCAGGGCAGGGTTCAAGAAGGTGTATTCTGCAGTGAGAAATTCGGACGTCGGTAAGTTCTCGTCGAGGATATGGCGAAAGAAAACATTGGTTTCCTCACGCATCGCAGTAGCCAAATCATCGACGTAGTACTCTTTGAAACGGTGATGATCGGGGGGGGTGGTGCCCAGATTGTCGAGGGTTAGCCAGGCGTTCAGAAATCCGTCCACGAAACGTTTCGACTTGGGGTCCGCAAGCATTCGTAAGACCTGCGATCGAAGGGTTGCAGAATCGCCCAACCGATTTTGGTCGGCGAGTTTGCGCAAATCGGAGTCGGGCATGGAAGACCATAGGAAATAGCTTAGCCGAGAAGCGAGAGAATGAGAATCTATGGATTCACCGCGGGATTCCCTTGTTTTGCCCAAATAGAGGAAGGCAGGCGAACAGAGGGCGGCCTTAAGGGAATCCTTGTAGGCTTGCCAATGCGTCTCACCTTGGGAGACGCGATTCGAATAAACTTGGTGAATGGCATCGATTTGGCTTTCGGAGGGAGGTCGACGATAGGCCTTACGAAGAAAGTTGCCGAGATTCTCACGAACCCGATTGGAATCGAATTCGTTTCCTCCCATGATTTCCCTTTGGGTGGGGGTGGGCCAATGATCGACGATCGGTCCGCTCAGGAAGAGATGATGAATGCGAACTTGAGGAAGCTTGGCGTGTCGCAAACCGTAAACCAAATCCTCGTTGCCAGATTGCAAGGGAGATAGCCCGGCTCTCTGTCTGAGAAACTTGGACGCATTAATGTGCGCGCTTCGGGTCAGGTGGGAGCCGTTCAGAAAGACAAGCCGTGGGGTCGATCCACGATCCAACCAAATGCGAGCGTGGTATTTTTTTCGTTTTTCGTCCACCAATTCAAAAGTGGCCAATTTCGGTTCCTGTTTTTGCGGCAAGTGAAGAGGGCCCACTTCAATATCTCCGGGAACTACGGCCACACGGAAGGGTTCCTCGGTTCGAGTGCCTGCGAAATTCTGTTCGTAAGGCGGAATCCTGTGTAAGGCGGTGGCATCGAAGGCGAAGAAGTAATACCCGTCGTAGGGAACGCCATGACTGAGCTTGGACATGTAAGCGTAGGAGCCCATGTGCCTGGGTGATTTGGGATGCTCGTACAAACGTATGTGATTGGGTAGGTTGCCCGCATCCGTCAAAAGGGATTCGAACCGTTCCTGCGCCCCCCGTTTGATTTTTTCGCGTTGATCGTCGTTCGAGGCATAGGCAACTCCCTTGAGGTTTCTTCGGAGGTGTTGAAGTTGGTCGTCCAGGGCGTCCCGGGACTGCACCTCGGTCATAAAGTTCGTGAACTCGCCCTGTTCGAAGTTTTCGTTTTGAATCCAATCCTGCCGCACCGGTTTGTCCAATGGTCCCAGCGCCTTTTCCACGGCGGAATCGGCTGCCTCGAGGTATTGGTCGAGAAGAAATCCGGAGGTGACCAAAGCATCCCCTTGATTATCCAAGTGGTGGACCTCCTTGTCGGAGGGAAAGCCTGCGGTCGGATCGTACGCTCCCATATTGAGGTTTAGGAGATCACTGATCGTGTTGCGGTATTCTCTCCGGTTGAGTCGCCTTAGGACGGTTTCTCCACCGGACGAATCACGGTTCGCCTGAGCTTCGGAGATGGCTGCGGTCAGCCAGGCAACGACTTTGCTGACCTCCTCAGGCTGGGGTTGCGGTTGATCCTCAGGGGGCATCTCCCCTAAATTCAATTGATCCAGGGCATCCTGATAATCGATGATCTGATCGTCTTCGATGATCGGATATCTCAGGTTGTCGAATCGACGGTCCGCCTTTTGCTTATCCATTCCATGGCACTGGTAACAGTGCTTTTTGAAAAAGGGGACGATTTGGGTGTCGAAGCTTCCCTTTAAGGGCAGCGGCTTGGACCACAATGCAAATGGAACCAACCAACTTGCCGTCAAAGTCAACGCAAACCAACGATTCGAAGACATGATGAAAGGGTTAGATCGTGAGCGTTCCGTTTGAATGAGCGAAGCCTTCGTCCTCGATCCCAAGGTCCTGGAGTATCGAAAGATAGAGGTTGGAAAGGGGTATTCTCTTGTTCTTGGCCGATGGCATGATCTTGTGGGAGCCGGTTTGGTAACCGCGACCTGCCATGAGGATGGGCAGGTCGTTATTGGTGTGTGCATTCCCGTTGCCCATGCCACTTCCAAAGAGAATCGTGGTCTGGTCAAGCAACGAAGAGCCATCGGGGCTTTTGTTGGAGGAGAGTTGATCGAGAAAATGGGCGAAGCATTCAGTCTGATAGGTCTCAAGCGTAAGGAGAGCATCGATGTTCTCCTGCCTTTGTCCATGGTGAGAATAGGCATGGTATCCATTGCTCAGACCAAGAATTCCAGTGTTGAACTGGGCTCCGGCCATTTCGAAACTGGCGATCCTGGTGGAGTCGGTTTCAAGGGCCAGGGCAATCAGGCGGTACAGCAAAGGAATGTCTTCCACAAGATTACGGTTCGTCGGTTCTTTCATGGGGGGCGTGGGCTTGGCCACCGATTGCCATTTTTCCCTTTGCTGGATCTGTCTTTCGACTTCGCGAACCGAGGTAAAGTATTCGTCCAGTTTGTCACGGTCTCTGACACTGAGTCCCTTGCTGAGGTCGCGGGCCTCATCCAGAGTCGCATCCAAAATCGATTTCTTCAGATCGAACTTTTCCCTTTGGTCCCGTTGGGCTTCCTGATCCTCGCGTCCGAAAAGCTTTCGAAAAAGCTCTCTCGGACCTTCGATGGGAGGCACGCGCACCCCACTTCGAGTCCATGACATTTGGCAACCTCCGTGCAAGCCATTTTCGGAACCAACCACCAGCGAGGGGAAGCGGGTGTGGTTTCCCACCGCCTCGGCGGCTCTTTGATCAAGGGAAAGGTTGCCGTTGGGCATGGAGGATGCCTGCGACTGTTTGACACCGGAAAGAAAGGAATGAACCGCAAAATGTCCTCCCTTGGCCCCATGATCCAGGTTTGAAAAAAGGGTACAATTCTTGAGGTGGTTCTTCAAGGGAAGCAGCGCGGGGGGAACCTTGGAGATTTTTCCGGCTTCGGCAGGGAAAAAATTGGCCGCGTGAAATCCGAAGGAATTTCCAATGCATACCAATCGCCTGGGAGCATTCGGACCAAGCGAACGAATGGGTTCGGCCAAAGACTCCAGCCTCGGCAAGGCTAAGGCTGCGACCGCACTTTTCAAAAACATCCTTCTCTTCACAATCTAGTACATTTTGCCGCCATTTTTTACTTACGCAAACCTTATGCAAGGTCAGAGAGTCAATTGATTGGAGAGGCGGTTAACTTTGGGGCAGTTTGTGGATTGTGAAATACACCGGGCCTTTCAGTCCGGAGCCATTCGCTCCGGTAACCGCAAAGTCGAGTTTCAGGTTGTGACATGGTTGCAAGCCCGGGATCGCAACCAGAAGCGTCTTGCCGTCCTGGGAGAGACTCAGGTCCTGGATCGTAAGTTCTTCCGTTCCCCGAGTATCGGGTTCGGACAACATGAAGGTCGGCGAGCCGTATCCCTTGGACCATCGATAATTCCATGCCGAAGCGGCGAAGGAGCTGGGATCAAGTTTCTCCGGTTCAACGGTTTCGGTGAAGGTAAGCTCAAGTCTGTTCTCACGGGCTTTGGCTTGCTTCAAGTAGATTCCTTCCTCTCCGGTGAAGCGAAGTCTTTGAATGCTCCCCTCCTGGGTAGCTCCGGCCTGCCACCCCGTTAGCCCGGAATAGTAGATCAGGCCGTCAACCGGACTTGTGGCTGCCCGCATTGTGCCCGACTCCATTTTTAAGGGCAGTCGGTAAACGGCTCCCTGAACCAAATCACCAATCTTATCCATCATGACGTACATGGTTGCTGCCTTGCCGTAGGATGTGTGGAAATACTGACCGCTCAGGGGACCCAATCTTTTATCCTTTTTCACCCAAAGCTGTCCACCGGATGAACTGTCGAGATCCTGAGGCATGTAAACGATGGGCTCGATGATCTTTTCAGGATCGTATTTGTCACCGTGTTTGGTCCATGAACCGGCGCCGTGAAAGGCATTCTCTCCGGTGATTGAGATTTTGCTGGCGGGCACGTAGGTCCCTTGGTTGTCGCCCAGAGTGATTCTTCCGTCCGGTAGTTTCCCGATACCATTAGGTACGCGTAGACCGGCTCCAAGGACCTTCGAACTTTTTCCATCGGCCGATACCTTGACCACACCGCCTGGTACCGACCACTGACTGAAGCCTCCGGTTCTGCCGTAATAAAAGGATCCGTCCTTGCCCACTTCGAGATCGAAATTATAGGCGTGCCAGCCTTTGTCGGGTTCGTCCTCGTTAAAGAAGGCTTCATAGAAATCCGCTTCCCCATCCTGATTGTAGTCATGCAGTTTGACGATCCGCCCCCGCGTAATCGCAGTGAGGACGCCATCCACCACTTTCATGCCCAAAGGTTCGTACAAACCTGCGGCAAACCTTTGCCAAGTGACCTGATCCAGTTCGTCATTGATTCCGCTGACGATCCAAACGTCGCCGGGTAGGGTTCCCACGGCCAGTTTCCCATCCGGGAAAAAGGCCAAGGAAGAGGTTCGCATCCATGAGTTGTAGGCGTTTTTCAGTGGCACCGTGACACTGTCCATGGCGTAGCCTTGAAAAGTGGAGGTCGCAAGCCTGCCTTTGAGCGTGTGAGTGGTTTCCCACCTTCTGGGTCCCCCTTTGGTCCTTTCGAGGAGGTTGACCACTTGATGGGAAGGTTTTTGTTCCTTGACCGAATCACTCTCATCGTGCGTCACGGCGACGTTCAAATGAAGAGGTTGTTCGCTAGGTGGAATTTGGAGAACGAGCTTGCCGTTCTCACTGGAGCGAAAACGAACCCTTTCATCCTTCGTTTGGAGCCAGGCAATGGAATGACCGGTAGTGGCGGTTTTCCCCCTGATTTCGGGTAGGTCGTCGAGGACGATCAGTTCGAGGGAGTTGGAACCCGGACGAATGCTAAGCCGATGATGGATGACGGGGACGTTTCCCATTCTTTCCAACGTCGGACTTTCCAATACGGGCCGTCCTTGGACGGAATAGGATATCACCGTCTCATCTCCCCAAGGATAGTGGCCGTTGTAGCGTAATTGATTCTCGGGCCAAACGGTTTTGGGAAACAAATCGGGCGGTTGGTTCTCGGCCTTTCCGTTCCAAGCCCATTGCCATCCGTCGGAACGAACAATCATTTCGAAGCGGGCTGCAGGCAGGCCGGCGGCCCGCAGACGGTGATGCAGGGTTCCACTGAAATCAAGGTACCCCCCGGTCCAAGCTCCGATCGTTCGCATGGTTCCCAAATCGTAGGAGATGGTGGCTCGGTTACCCAAATCGATGGTTAGGGCGTTGTTGCTCTTGGCGTTTCCGATGACGGGGGAAATGAGAGCTTTACCGTAGTCACGAAGATATCCGAGGCGGGCAAGTTCTTCAATACGCTCAGCTTCATTTCCAGTTGTGTCCGGGCTTTTGGGCATCTTGTAGGTGGCGGACTGGTCAAACTTAACATACAATTCAGGGGATTTTTCCTTAATGATTTTCTCCCGCAGGTAATGAATGACCTTATAGCGGTCCGTCGGATTGAGCTGAACCGAGGGCATCATATTTCGAAAGCCATAGGTCAGGGTTCTGAACATGCCGTAGGGGTCGCCACCGTTTTCCATTCTGTGCTTGGTGAACATTCTGGAAAGGGGATTGATCGGAGGGGTGATTCCGTCCTTGCTGTGGCAGGCGGTGCAATTTTGAAGATAGAGCGTCTTTCCTTCTTCCAGGTATCCCTTTCCCCGTGCCTTGAGATCGAAGAAGGCGAGTTCGCGATGGTTGACGTTCTCGAAATCATTGAAGGCAACCAAGGAACCGTTGAAGGATTCTCCTAGGCTCAGTCTCTTGATTTCCTCTACGTCAAAAGGTCGGTTGTGCAATTCGAAGTCATCGATTTTCCCGTCAAAATAATCTCCGTATTTTCCTTTTCCATGAACTGCGGCGCCAAAATGATAATGATCGAACTTGGTTGCGTATCCCATCTGACCGCGTCCTCCCTGCGCCATTTTCTTCGCGTTCAGATAGATGGCAGGGCCGGTAGCCTGGGCGTAGGAGATAACCAAATGGTTCCATTTTTCTTTTTCCACTCCTTTGACCAGTAATTTCCATGGTCTGTTTTTTTGTTTGGGATCCCCAAAGGAAAGGGTTCCGTTTTCGTAGGTTAAACGATACGCTTCCCCGTTGTTTTCATTGCGGACGATTCCAAACAAATCTCCTTTTTTATCCGATTTTGCTTCAAACCACAAAGAGAGTGTCCATCCAGAAAGTTCTCCAAGAGGAGACCCCCGATAATATCCCTGACTCATGGCGAGGCCTGAACCCAGGATGGGAATGTTATTTTTAGCGGGAGGAGTCCGACCGACTTGGAATTCAACCGCCGGTTTGGACTGAACGAAGGATGTCAGGGCAAGCTGGGCCAGAAGACAGAAAAGATAAGGAGGACGAGGACAGGATAAGTGTTTCATAGACAAATGGTATCCACTATTTCGGACATATCCAAGCGAGTCGTCAAGATGATTGCCCCACCTTGCTCGAATCAGCTCCCAGCCCTAGCTCGCCACCTGTTCGCGGTAGGATTCCACTTCCCAGTTTTCAATGAATTCCCGTGCCCGGTCAGTCATGTATTTGATTCCTCCGAATGCTTGAGAAAGTGAAAGCACTTGCGCTCCATCCTGTGCGAAAAGCAGAGCAAGGCCGGCATTCTTTTCGGTTTTCCCCAATCCATATACCCGGTTTCCATGAATTACGACTTTGGGAGCAAAGCCATGTTTCGTTCGATAGGCATCGGCATTTTCCTGAGTCAACTCTCCGGAAAAGGGAAAGGCCCGGGCATAGACCAAATGATCCGGGGTAATGGGTCCGGGTACGCACTCGAAATGTCCGGAAGATTGGAGAAAGGCGGCGTCCTCTCCGAAGATGTCTTGGATTTTGGATTCGGTGTCCCGATCCCTTGAGCCGTCGGAGATTCCGAGATTCTCGTCTATGCCCATACCATCGTATTCTTCCCTCAGGGGTTTCATGACGCTGGAATAAAGGGAACGGATTTCATCGGCGCTGTCACCGGAAACGAAGATCCCGTGATTCTTGAGCATGATGATCTTGGGAATCCGGCCATGCTCTGCCCTGTAGGCATCGATCCGGTCCTTGAGTACCATGCAAAGAGTGTATCCGGCATCTACGTATTCAACCCACAGAGCATCCGGGAAAAGGCGCTTGCAAACGTCTTCGCCATCCTTGGCGCAGGTCATTCCATTCACGAGCAGCGCATGAGTATGAACCACAAACTTGGTTTCGAGGATATTGTGCAGCGGGGCTTCCACGGACGGACGACCTGCGTCGTTGAGCACGGCTTCCCCCATGAAATTCTTGACCAGCTCCTCCCGAGCATGCGGTTCTTCGGGAGTTTTCACCTCATAAAGTTCGTTTACCTTTGTTCGGTTGAGGGTGACGAAGGTATCTTCCTGCAGTCCGGCCAGAGTGGTCCCTGACGGTTTAACCCAGAGGGTGTCTTCGTTTTTGTAGGATGTGTTTCCACCTCCGCCCTTGACGTATTCCGGCGTTCCAAATTCGTGAGACAATTCGACAATGGTCTTGAGGTCATACATCCGAGTTTCACTATAGAAAACTTTGCCCTCCTGCGAGTGGAAACTACCGGGGAAAAAAGAAAGAGTCTCCACTCTTTTCTTGAAATCATAAATTGGGCATTTAAAACATGGGATATGTCCTTAGCCTTACGGATTGCCTTTGCTCTGTTTTTTGGGGTTGTGGCAGGAGCGCCCTTGCATTCCGAGGATAGCGATTGGTGGTCTAGAAAACATCTTCTGAAATCAGCCGTT
>NZLE01000119.1 GCA_002692605.1 Opitutia bacterium | reverse complement strand
TGGGGCAACCCCGAACGGAAAAAAGTTTCGGGAATACCATTCATTTTGTCCTTATGCCTCAGCGCAACAAGGGTATTGTTTAATTGGTAGATAATATACAAATTAGTCTTCATGGAATTTTCATTTAAAAACAACAGCAACCCTTTAAACCTTGGCCTTGGCAAAATATTGGCGGCGGCAGCTTGGATGGATGGAAACCTTAAAGACAATGAACTTGAACGCCTGACGGCCTTGGTCTTGCAAATGCCCAATATCTCCTTCGAAGACTGGAGGAAACTGAAGATTTATCTCGCCTATCCCATCAATGCCTCCGAGCAAAACGCCATTGTCGATGATTTCATCGATAAGGTCTACAACAAGGATCATCAAAGCATCGCTTGGAAATCGTTGATTCACATCCTGCAGGCGGATGGCGTTATCTCCATCGAGGAGAAGGTGTTTGCCCATGAATTGCAAAGCTCCCTGCAGGAGAGCGCCGGCAAGTTTCTCCGCAAGCTCAAGTATTTTTTCTTTCACGCGCAAATCGCAAAGGAACCCGGCTGGAAAAAGAAATTGGAAGGCCGGGACAAATTCATTCACGAATTCTTCGATAATCCGGTCTATTTCATTTTCCGCAAAGCCCTTCTCAATGAGGATTTCATCGTCACCCAATCGAAGCCCGAACTGCAAAAAATTTGTCTGTTGGCCGCCATTCTCTGCTGGTTCGCCAATGAGGACGCTCGAATTGATTTGGCCGAGAAGGACTTCATTCTCGAAACCCTCACGGACATTTGCGGATTAAATGATGACGTTGCCAAGTGCATCCTGGAGGTTGCCGGCGCCATCGACGTTTCGGAACTGCAGTTGAGTCAGTTGACCCGTTCCCTCCGCGATGCGACGAAAGAGGAAGAGCGTCATCAAATCTTCACCATTCTGGCCGACATGGTCAGCATCGAGAAGATTCTCACAACGCACGAGTGCGAATGCCTTCGCACCGTAGCCTTGTATTTGGAGATTCGAAAATCGCTTTGGTACAAGGTCATGGAAGACATCAATCTCAAGACGACTTTCAGCTGACTTAATATAAATGCAATTTATAAGTACTTGCATTACTTTCTTGTATCCCAAATTTTTTTCATTTTCTCACCTTGAACCAAGAAAAACCACTCGTAAGATGAAAGTATGATCATTCTTCTGTCCCCCGCAAAAACTCTCGATTTCGAGACCCCTTCCCCACTCGAACTCTGCACCGAACCTGATTTCCTTCCCCTCTCCAAGGACTTGATTTCCGGACTTGCGAAACTCTCTTCGGAAGAGATCGGCGCCCTTATGGGGATCAGCCCCAAGTTAGCCGAGCTCAACAGGGAACGCTATCAGTCCTGGCGTTTCAAGCATGACTCGAAATCAAGCAAACAGGCAATCCTCGCTTTCAAGGGCGACGTCTACGAAGGTTTGCAGGCATGGAATTTCAAGAAGGGCGATTTTAACTATGCCCAAAAAAGCCTGCGCATCCTTTCCGGCCTCTATGGTATCCTTCGCCCTCTCGACTTGATCCAACCCCATAGACTCGAAATGGGCACGGCCTACTGCAACCCATCGGGCAAGGACCTCTATGCCTTTTGGGGAGACCGCTTGGCCAAGGCCATCAACCGAGATATGAAAAAGGCCAAGGCCAAACTTCTGGTGAACTTGGCTTCCCAAGAGTATTTCAAGGCGGCCCAAGGTAAAATGATTGAAGGCGAAATGATCGCCCCGGTCTTTAAGGACGAAAAAAACGGGAACTTCAAAATCATAAGTTTTTATGCAAAGAAGGCCCGTGGTTTCATGTCCTCCTTTTTGATTCGCAATCGAATCGATTCGCTCGAAGGAATTCGACAGTTCTCGGAGCAGGGGTACCAATTCTGCCCGAAGGAATCATCCGACTCGAATCCCGTATTTCTAAGAAAAGAGAAAAATCGGATTGCGGCTTAGGATGGGCTTAGCCTAACCTTGGGCATGGTGCCCAATTTTGCCTCCCGCTTTGCCTTGGCCATTGTAAGTCTGGCCATAAGCCATTTCGTCTCCGGGCGATCCTTTCAAGTGGTAGCCTATAACGTTGAGAACCTCTTTGATACGGATGGCGTTTCTCTGTACGATGACTACAAACCGGAGTTTTACGGTCCGAAGGAATTGCAAAACAAGCTCAACTCAATCGTTCGATCGCTGCGCCTGATCGGCGGAAGCACGGGTCCCGAGGTGGTTCTTCTTCAGGAGATCGAAGTCGACCGGACCCCTAGGGAGTTTCCCTCCGCAACCGAACTTTTGCTCAACGCTCTGAAGAAAAACGGTTTGGGGCCCTACCAAGTCGCTCAAGGCTATGACCCAAAGGACTCTCCGGGAAATTGGCCTTCGGTTCAATGCGTGACCTTATCCAAATTTCCCATTAGTTCGACGAGGTTGCACCCCATTCGAATGGCCAGACCGATCCTCGAAACCACCCTGTCGGTGGGAGGCGTGCCCTTTACCCTCTTCAACAACCACTGGAAATCAGGAGCCTCTTCCAAGGAGATGGAGTCCCACCGGTTGCAAAATGCCCAAACCCTCAGAAACCGGATCGATGAGATCACCAAGCGAAATCCCTTCGCGGATTTTCTCGTGGGTGGAGATTTGAATTCTCATTACAACCAATCCACGGTCTATGCCAAGGACATGCCCAAGACCGGGATCAATGACGTCCTTCTCTCCCATAATCTGGAACCCGCCGGACGGACTATCGCTCCCAAACTTTACAACCTCTGGCATGAGCTTCCGCATGATCAAAGAGGCTCGGATGCCTGGAGGGGAAACTGGGGAACCCTAATGCACCTGATCTTACCACAGGGTCTGTATGACGCAAAAGGCATCCGCTACCTCACCGATTCCTTCGAGGTTTCCAAACTGAAGGGGGTGAATTCCGTCTCAGGCAGCGAACTTCCCTACAAGTGGTCCAACGAACTCGACGGTTTCGGAGTCAGTGATCATTTTCCTGTCCTAGCCCGATTCGAAACTGGCGGTCCCGCAACCCAAGGCGGGAACAGTTACCCCGAGATCGAACAATCCGCTCGAAAGGTGGATTACGCGAATGCAATTAAATCAGCCCCAAGCTGGCAGCCCAAATCCCTGGATCCTGCGAATTACGGAGTGACCTTTCGCTTTAGTGGAAAGGTTATCCGCAGCAATCCCCTGACCATTCTCGCCGGTGGACATCAACTCGGACTTTACAGCTTCAACCCTGCGGTCCGCCGAAGACTTTTTTCCTTTCGCAAGGATAGCCGAATCGCAGGCTACGGACACTTGTCGCGCTATCGCGGACAGTGGCAGTTCATCGTCGAAGACCTCAACTGGATCAAGTGACCTCGCGTTCCCGAGCCTTGGCCTTGGCCAATCGGGAGACCACCGCCTTCCTCTGCATGTCCCGGTAGTAACTCGAATTCCCTCTTTTCTTTGCATCACCTTTGCCTGCGGATCCGCCTTTTCTTCCCATTTGGGAAGCAATCGAACTCAGGGAATGCAAGACTTTCCGAACCACTCGGTTACCTCCTGACTCGCTCGAACAACTGGAGCAAATGATCGATCCTTTTTGAGGACTCCTCCATTTTGCGGAGCGCTCTCGCCGCTCGGCGCTCATCTTCTGCGTCTTTAAAACGCGAAATTACGGAGTCCTTCCGAGGAAGCGTTTTTCTATGTTTCAAGGAGTTTGCGGTATCCTCTACCCGACCCTTTTCCCAATCCACCAATCCAATTTCCATGACTTACTTATTTGCACAAGCGTTTGTGCAAATCAAGTTTAAAAAAAATCGTTTTGAGGGAACGGGTTTTATCTCAAATGCTTCAAAAGATTTTGGCGAAGAGGGCTGAGGCCTTCCTCGAGAACCGCGGATATGAAAAAGGGTTCGATCTTGGGAAACCTTTTTCGAAAACGATCCATGTTTGCTTCGGCCGTTTCCTCATCCTTTTTGTTTCCAACCACCACATAGGGCTTGTCAACGAGTCGCTCATCATAATCAGCCAATTCCTTTTGGAGATGCTCGAAGTCATCGCAGGGGTCACGCTCATCGGTACCTGCCATATCCAAAAGAAAAAGAAGTACCTTACAGCGTTCGACGTGCCGCAGGAAGCGGTGACCAAGCCCACGGTTTTCAGCAGCTCCCTCAATCAAACCAGGCACGTCGGCCATGGTGATCGAACAAAAGTCCTCCGGATAATCAATCACGCCGACCGTGGGGACAAGCGTGGTGAAAGGATAGGATGCCACCTTTGGACTTGCGTTGGAAAGTACGTTCAAAAGAGTGGACTTTCCGGCATTGGGAAAACCCACAAGTCCGACGTCGGCGATGGTCTTGAGCGTAAATACGTAGTTCGCCTCCAAACCGGCTTTCCCTTCCGTAAATTGTCTGGGAGTTTGGTTGACGCTGGACTTGAAGGTTGCGTTTCCCCGACCGCCCTTCCCTCCTTCGAGAAGCAAATAGTCCTCCTCATGATTAAGCAGTTCGCAAATGATCTCGCCTGAATCCGCCTCTCGCACTTCGGTGCCAAGCGGAACCTTGAGAATGCAGGGCACGCCCCCTTTCCCATTTTGGTCGCTCCCGCGACCGGGTTCTCCGTTCTTCGCTTTCCAATGCTTTTTGAAATGAAAGGCCCTCAAATCGGCCACGTTTTCATCAGCCTGCAAAAGTACGTCGCCCCCTCGACCACCATTTCCCCCGTTCGGTCCGCCATTGGGCATATACTTTTGACGCAGAAAGGACATACAGCCATCTCCACCATTTCCCGCCTTCAGATAAACTTTGGTTTCGTCGTAAAACATCGTAACTCCAAAAGTTGCACGCCCCTATCTATCCAATCTTCCAATTTTGGTCAACGAATCAAAAAAAACCGCCCCAAGGAATTGGGACGGTTTCATTGCAAATTGTAAGAAATCTAGTAGCGGTAGTGCTCGGGTTTGTAAGGACCTTCGACCGGTACGCCGATATAATCGGCTTGTTCGTCACTAAGAGTGGTTAACTTTGCGCCCAGCTTGTCCAAATGCAAACGGGCTACCTCTTCGTCCAACTCCTTACTCAAACGGTATACCCCAATCTTTCTGTCCGGGTTCTTGCGGATGTCGATTTGAGCTATGGTCTGGTTAGTGAAACTGTTGGACATTACGAAACTGGGATGACCGGTTGCGCATCCCAAGTTGATCAAGCGTCCTTCGGCGAGCAGGTAAATGCTCTTGCCGTCCGGAAAGGTGAATCGGCTTACAGGTCCACCGGGAACGGAGTCTTCCTTGATGATCTCCTTGGTAACCCCTTCCATGGCTTCGAGTTGGGCGACTTGAATCTCGTTGTCGAAGTGGCCAATGTTACATACGATCGCCTGATCTTTCATCTTGCTGATGTGTTCGGCGGTTATGATGTCTTTGTTGCCTGTGGTCGTCACAAAAATGTCCGCAGTTTCCAAAGCATCTTCGATTGTAGTGACTTGGTAGCCGGACATGCAGGCTTGCAGGGCGCAGATCGGGTCGATTTCGGAAACCATGACCCTCGCTTTTTCATTGGCCAATGAGTCAGCTGATCCTTTGCCGACGTCACCATATCCACAAACCATGGCGACTTTTCCGGAGATCAACACGTCCAACGCTCTTTTGATTCCGTCCACGAGTGAATGACGACAGCCATAGTTGTTGTCGAATTTAGACTTGGTGACCGAATCATTGACGTTGATGGCTTGAAAAAGAAGGTTGCCTTGCTCTTCCATCTCAATGAGACGGTGAACACCGGTGGTGGTTTCTTCGGATACGCCGACGATTTCCTTTGAAATCGGAGTCCAATGATGGGGATTGTCCGCATGCACTTTCTTCAAGAGGTCTTTGATGACCTGCTCCTCATGGTTGTCCGAATCCCCGTTTACCCAATCGCTTCCATTTTCGAGTTCGACGCCTTTGTGAATAAGCAAGGTGGCGTCCCCACCATCGTCGACGATTTGGTCGGGACCCGAACCGTCCGGCCAAGTAAGCGCATTCCATGTGCAATCCCAATAATCTTCCAGAGTTTCACCCTTCCAGGCGAAAACGGGAACTCCCGCGGCGGCAATCGCGGCGGCGGCATGGTCTTGGGTGGAAAAGATGTTGCAAGAACACCAGCGAACATCAGCGCCGAGATCCACGAGAGTTTCGATGAGAACGGCAGTCTGAATGGTCATGTGCAAGGAACCCATAATCTTCACACCAGCCAAGGGCTTGGAGGGACCATATTTTTCACGGGTCGCCATGAGACCGGGCATTTCATGTTCGGCAATGGTAATTTCCTTACGGCCAAATTCGGCAAGGGTAATATCTGCTACTTTGTAATCAAGAGTTGGAGTGATGGTGTCTGTCATTGTAATCATTGGTTAATAGATCGACTGTCGGGTAAAAAAGGATCAATTTTTTAAGAGACGGCCCTTTGCA
>NZLE01000118.1 GCA_002692605.1 Opitutia bacterium | reverse complement strand
GTGGAGAGTTCCTGTTTTTGCCGGTATTGCTTTCTCTTGTTCCTCTTCAATCCCCAATCTCCACAATCCCTCCAAGCTTGGGCTTCGGCGTTGGAGTCGTAAGAGCAAAGATCATGAGTTAAGTAATTTGGCCGTTTTCAAAAAATAAACATAACATTCGGTATCGACCTTTCTTTCTTTGGCAAACCAACAAAGCATTGGGATATGCATTATGAATGCAAAGCGCTAAGACTGATGAGAATAGCTTATGAAAGCTCCCCTAATCATCGTAATTCGAGTTTGGAATCAAAGCTCATTGCGCCGATTAGCTTAAGTGAATTGTCCTAACGGAGAAATTTTCACTTCGGTGGCGGCGGAGTGCGAATTTGAAGCCTGTTGTTCCACTGGAGCCGCTTCGCGGCGGATGCCGGGTAATCCCATCCCTTCTCATTGTCCTGGTACAGGATCACCTGGGAATTCTCCAAGGCAAGGGCTACGGTTTGAGGAAAATCCAAGATGGTTAGGGCATTTTTCAAAAAAGAGCTTTGGTTGTGGCTTTTGGGTAGGTCGTGCAGATCGAACCTCGCAATATCCGGTTCGAAGAGTCCCGCGTAAAGAGTTACCCCAGCCATGTCGCCGTGTCCCTGCAACCACATCGGCACCTTGGGCATTCCCCCGGCCGAACGCAGGGTTTGAATGGCTTTGCGTAACTCCAGCACCCGAATCGCATCCAAGGAAGATTGCTCTTCCGCGTCCTCGGTTGACGGGGACTCCGGGCCGATGCCACTGGGGGCTAGGTAAGCCATGGCCCACTTGAAGGATCGATACATGCCCTGGTGTTGCTTAAAGGATTTGAGGTTGGGCGCGGGCAAATCCACAAACCCCAGTTCCTTTTCAAACCCGGGCCGCATGGCGGCCAAAAAATCCTTCCATCCTTCATTCCCCAAGGTGGTCAGTACCACCAAATCAGGTTCCTCGAGACCCGGGTAATGAGAGACGTAAAGTGTTCGCCGGCCGGCGGGACCATCAAAATCAATCGCTCGAAGGCTGACGCCCTTGCTTTGAGCGGAAAATCGCTCCTTGGCATTAAGCGGCGCGGATTTCCGGGGCCAAGCGTAAAAGCAATTTTTACGAAGGGAGCCCATCCAAGTTTCTTTCCAAGTTTCCCATTGTTTCCGATCCTTGGGAGCTTCGATTGGAGGACCTGCCGGTTTTTTCTCGGAGGCATCCAAGCCAAGAATTTGAGATTGGACAAAAGCGAAAGAGAGCAAGTAGACGAATGCGAAAACCACACACTGCTTGATTTCCGGAAGTCTTTGGCTGAAGGTGAGCATCAATAATCCCACGTAATTATTGAGGGGAAGGTCCGCATAGGGCAAAGCAGGACAGGCCCTTGGGGCGCCGGATGATCAGGTGAGAACCCAGCAGACTGGGAGAGGTGCATTTGAGGGCGCCGATCTTGAATTTCTGTCCCTCGTTCAAGCGATCCGGTTGGGCATCCAAAAGTTGAAGGAAGGAACCATTGATTTCGTAGGAGAGGATTTGCCCATTGATCAGAACTGGGGAGGATATGTCGTGTTTTGCGGGGAATTTACGCAAGACCTCTCCTGATTCCAAGTCCAGGCAAAGCCGCATTCCCGCGCCCATGAGGAAGACTTTGCCATCGTGGACAAGCGGGCTTGAGTCGGCTCGTCGGGTGAGCTTGGGGAAACGCCAAATCTCATTGATTTCATTTTGCTTGGCTTGGTAGGCGATGACTCCGACTTCTTCCGGTTTGCCGTGGACGATCAGACGGTCACCGTGAGTGACCGGAGTGGAGCTTCCTCCACCGGGTCCTTGCCATTGGGTTACTCCGCTTTGGGGATTCACCCCAACCACGGTTTTATTGGAGTTACAAACGATCAGGGTGGAATTGCCGGTTTTCCAAAGTACGGGGGAAGCGGTGTTTCCGCTGACCTGCTTGTTTTCCCAGAGCAAGACTCCGGACTTCGCGTCGTAGGCTCGCAAACTTCCGATTAAGGCAAAAATCTTCCCATCGTAATAAAGAGGGGAGCTGGCCACTCCCTTTTGATGGATCTCGGTTTCCCAAATGAGTTTTCCCGTCATCGTATCAAGGCAAAAGATTCTTTTTCCACCAATGGCAAAAATCCTCTCGTTTGCGAGGCAGGGAGTGGAAGAGGAGGTTCGACCGGTGGGAAGTCCGGAGAGGGTGGTTTTCCATGCGAGGGTTCCATTGCGGAGATCCAGAGCCACGACCACGTCATCGGCGGCTCGTTTGGTGGGGGGCACGCCTTGGCTGATTTTCTCAGCAAGTTCAGGAGAGAAACCCTGTTTGCCAATCCAATCGTCGAGAGCTCGTTGGTCGGCAAAAACTTGATCCTTGATGGCAAAGAGCCGATCGATGGCCTCGAGTGGCATGGCAAGCTTGCCCTGCTTGAAGCGTGAAGCCAGTAGGCTTCCCTGAGTCATAAGTTGCTTTTGGTCTAGGTTTCGATCCAGCCATTGCTCAATCCATTCCTCCAATTTGCTTCCCCGTAGACGGGGACTGAGCTTCATCCGATCAGTTTCGGCCAATTGGACCAGACGCTCGGGAAGGTTGACCTTGCGTGCTCCGAGTTTTCGCAGAACGAGGCTGGTCACGGTTCGTTCTTCCGTTGGAACGTCGCGATGCCAGACGATGGAAAGGTAAACCCTGCGACCGTCTGAAACCGGACTTCCGAAACCACCGTCATCCTGACTCGGCAACTCCGGACTGTCCCAAAGGAGACTCGGTTCGTTCTCACTCCAATCGAGCTTGCCTTGGAGTGTGGCGAGACCCTGTCCGTTTCTCTCGGCGCCCCGCCATTGGGGCCAGGCATCGAACTCGGCTCTTCCGTAAAAGGGCAGCAGGAGAGAGCAAAGAAGGAAGGAGCGAAGCGAGTTTTTCATAAGCAGGACATCTGAAGCCTGACTCTTGGACTAGGCAAGCCAAAGAGTGACCGTGAAAAAAGTTTTTCCAAATCGGATTCGCGTGCTTGACCCGTGGAGATGGGCGATTAGATATGCGAATATGGTAAGGGTATGGGCTATTCCAATAATCTTTTTTTGGTGCTTCGCTTGTTCGAGCGAAACTCCCGAGAAGATCTTGGATGATGGGAACGCTCAAACCGAACCAGATGGAGCTCTTTCCGTCCCCGAAGAGTCCCGGTTAGGCGTAAATCCAAAGGATGCAACTCCCGGCGTTTTGTCCTCCCGGAGCGAATCCGCGCAGGAAGAACAACCAAAAAGAAAGTTTTACGAAGACGGGCAGCTCAAGCAAGAAGCGGTGTATGCGGAAGGGATGAAGAATGGCCTTTTTCAAAGTTGGTTTCCGAACGGCCAACGCAAGATTCGGGGAACGATGGAGAATGATCGTTGGAACGGTTCCTACGAGGAATGGTATGAGGATGGAACTCCGCGAATCGTGGGGCAATACCTTTTGGGCAAACAGCACGGAGAGTGGCGTTTCTTCGACAAGACCGGTACCCCAATGCCAAGTTTGCGTTACGAGGAGGGCTTGGAGGTGACTCGAGAGCTTCCCGACCTACTTCCCTGATTGCGCCTGCGCTTTCCTTTCCACGCCCTGAGAAAAGACTCTCCGAAGAATCCGGCTGCCGTCTTCATCGTATTCCCAATAAGCGCCGTTTCCGTTTTCGACTTTGCTCAATGGGCATGGAGATCCGTCTGGCGTCCATACTTTCATCCATTCGAGTTTGCCCATTTGAGTGTGGGAATGACTGTTGATTGATCCATTCCTGTAATATCCCTTCCATTCTCCGTTCACTTCGCCATCAAAGGTTTGTCCAACGACTTTAGTGCGGTTGTTGTCGTACCATTCCTTGTAGCTCCCCTGAAGGCGATCCTGATGCCATTCGCTGGCAAGACGCATCGTTTGGTTCTCGTGCCAGTGAAGCCAGAGGCCGAACTTTTGACCCTTTTTGAGAAAACCGAGTGTCTTGAGAGTTTTGTTGGGGTGATCCTCCCGAACCCAACCAGTGTAAGGTTCTTCCTCCTGATCAACGTAGAGAACAATCAGTTCGTGCATGAGCTTGCGATCAAGCGAGTCGATGGGAATTGCCTTTCGTTTGGCGTCCTCCAAGGTTTCGGAGTCACCAAGATCCGGAACGGCGCAACCGACGATCGCCAGAAAAGCCAAGAGGGCGATCGAAAAGAAAAGTTGGAGAGTCTGACCGTTCACGGGTTCATGCGAAGGCTTTGGGTAATCTCATTGCCCCCATAGTTAAAACCCTGTATTTTGTGCCGCTGATGATTTTCATAAAGGAAGTGAATTTGGCCTTCGGACACAAGAAAGTGTTTGAGGAAATTTCGGAAACCATTGCCCCGAGAGACCGTATTGCCTTAGTCGGTTCGAACGGATCCGGTAAAACCACTTTACTGAGGATGCTGATGGAGGAAGTCGAGCCGGATTCGGGCATGATTGAAAAACCCGACTATGCAACGGTGGGCTATTTGCCTCAAGATGGAATTTCGGTGAGCGGTCATTCGCTTCGGGAGGAAGCGGGGCAGGCATTTGCCGGAGCGGTGGGTCTGAAGGAAAAGTTGGATGAGGCGGAAATCCGCCTTGGGGAAATGGAACCGGATACCGAAGAATTCTATGATCTGATTGATTTGATGGGAGCTTGGGAAGAGCAATTGGCTTCCTTCGAGCCCGAAAAAATGAACTCTCGCATTGAAAAGGTAATGATGGGTATGGGTTTCTCCTTGGCTGATATGGACCGGCAAGTGGAGGAGTTTTCAGGAGGATGGCAAATGCGCATCGCATTGGGGAAATTGCTTTTGCAGGCGCCATCGCTTCTGATTTTGGACGAACCCACCAATCACTTGGACGTGGTCTCTCAACACTGGTTGGAACATTACCTCAGGAACTATCAGGGGGCGATTCTCCTGATTTCTCATGACAGGGCATTTCTTGAAGCCGTGACCGAGCGAACCATCGAATTGAAAATGGGTCGGTTGAACAGTTACAAGGGAAATTATACCTTTTACCTCAAGGAAAGCGCCGCCCGAATCGAACGTCAGCGAAAGGCGTTCGTCAACCAGAAGAAAGAAATCCAAAAGGAAAAGGAATTCATCAACCGGTTTCGTTCCAACGTCAAGAAGGCGGCTATGGTGCAGAGTCGCATCAAGGCTTTGGAGAAAATGGAAATCATCAAGCCGGAGGCTGAAGAGAAGAAAATTTACTTTCGCTTCCCTCCTTCACCGCCCGCCAGTCACAAGGTAGTGGAGTTGACCGGTCTGAGCAAATCGTATGACCAGCTTGAGGTTTTCGATGGCTTGGATCTGAGAATCGAAAAGGGAGACAGGATTGCAGTGGTTGGTGTGAACGGAGCGGGCAAGTCAACCCTGGTGCGAATTCTGGCGGGAGTGGAGCCTTTTCAGGATGGAATCCGTGACGTGGGAGTGAATACGGTCATCGGGTACTTCGCCCAACATCAGGCGGAAGAGTTAAATCCGCAGAACGACGTTCTTCAGGAAGTGGAGTCGTCCCTTCACGGCAACCCCGATGCCAATCCTCGGGGAGCGTTGGGAGCGTTGCTTTTCAGTGGGAATGACGTTTTCAAGAAGACTTCGGTTCTTTCCGGAGGGGAGCGCAACCGGGTCGCGTTGGCTAAGCTTCTGATGAAGCCATGCAACTTTCTTATCATGGACGAACCGACCAATCACTTGGACATCCGAAGCAAAGAGGTTTTGCAGGAAGCCCTTAATCTTTTTGAGGGAACAGCGATCATCGTGAGTCATGATCGAGCGTTTTTGGACGGAGTGGTGACCAAGGTTTTGGAGGTTTCTCCGAGCAAGACCCGAATGCTGACCTGTAACGTTTCCGAGTACATGGAAAGACTGAATTCGGAAGAGGCTTGAAATCCTGAGCTTTTCGGGAGATCGTCAAGAGACGATGGCCAAGTTGTACTTTCATTACTCCTCCATGAACGCGGGCAAATCGACGGCCTTATTGCAGGCGAATCATAACTACATCGAACGGGGCATGCGCCCGATTCTCTACACTGCCGCATTGGATGACCGGGATGGACAGGGGAAAATCCGTTCGAGGATCGGAATCGAGGAGAAAGCCGAGACCTTTGCCAACGGAGACGATCTCTACCAGTTGGTCAAGGATATGAATGGGGTGCGTCGCGTGGATTGCCTGCTGATTGACGAAGCCCAGTTCCTGAACAAGGATCAGGTGGCTCAATTGGGGAGGTTGGTGGATGAGGAGGGCATTCCCGTTCTGACCTATGGAATCCGCACCGATTTTCTCGGGGAAGCCTTTGAGGGAAGCCGCTATCTGATGGCTTGGGCTGATGAAATCAAGGAAATCAAGACCATTTGTCACTGTGGTAAAAAGGCTACCATGAACGCTCGGGTGGATGCTTCAGGAAAGATGGAGAAAGAGGGAGAACAAATTGAGATTGGCGGAAACGAGCGGTACGTGTCGCTATGCCGAAGCTGCTTTGCCAAAGGCCAAACCGGCCTCTAGCAGTGCCCTTAGTGTCCGCTCAACAGTTTGATGGCGAGGAATCCGCCGATCAGTAAAATTCCAAATAGCAGGGCGAGAAGATTGAAATGACGATCGATCTTATCCTTCATGGGTTCGCCAAACTTGGCAAGTAGGATGGCAACGAGAAAAAAGCGCGCCGAACGGCTAACCGCGGATGCGAGGATGAAGGGGAAAAGAGGCATACTCAAGACCCCGCTCGCGATGGTGAAGATCTTGTACGGTATGGGCGAAAAGCCGGCAAGAAAGACAAGGGGCCAACCCCACTCAGCGTACCATTGGGTGAGGCGTTGGAATTTTTCCTCGGTGAAACCGGGTACGTATTGGAAGAAAGTGGTTTGCAGGGATTCCCAGCCGAATGCCCCGATTGCATAGCCGGCGATTCCGCCCATGACCGAAGCGACGGAACAAACCAAAGCGAACTTGAGTGCCCGCTTTAAGGCTCCAAGGCAAAGGGGAATCAGCAATACGTCCGGAGGGATCGGGAAAAAGCTGGCTTCTGCGAAAGAAAGTAGGGCGAGCCAAGTGGTGGCTGATTTCCTCTTGGCCAAGGAGAGCATCCAGTCATAAGTGCGGCGGAGAGGGTTGGTGGAACTGGGCATGAACAATTCTTAGGAATCTTCGTAAATTACGGGTTTGAGAGTGCCGACGTAGGGAAGTTGGCGGTAGCGTCCCGCATAGTCCAAACCATAGCCCACGACGAATTCGTCGGGAATCGAAAACCCGACCCAATCGGCCTTGAAGTCATTTTCGCGACGATCCGGTTTGTCGAGAAACACGCAGGAGTGAACCGAAGCGGGTTGTCGGGCCATGACCTCATCGTGGACTTTTTGCATGGTGTTTCCGGTATCCAGAATGTCGTCAACCAACAGAATCTCCCTGTCCCTGACGTCGGATTTGAGGGAACTCAGAATGCGGGGGGCGGTTTCGGGATCGGTGGAGTCCCCATAACTGGACACCCTAAGGCAATCCAGTCGAAGGGGGATGGAGAGGTTTCGGATTAGATCGGCTGTGAAAACGATCGCACCGTCCAGCAAGGTGATGAGAAGAATTTCCTTCTCCTGAAAGAAGTCGTCGATTTCCTTTCCCAATTCTTGAATTCTCGAGCGGATTACGGCTTCGTCGAGAAGAATTTCCTTAAGATCGTTTTTCAAGGCAATTGCGAGGTTAGTTGAAGAATGCTGGATTGGGCGGAGCTTGCATAACCACCGCCGAATAAATTGAAATGATTCAGCTCGTGATAAAGATTGTAGAGCGTCTTGCGAGTCTTAAATCCGGAGTGCATGGGGTAAGTGCGCTCATATGCTTCGTAAAAAGCGGAGGAGAATCCGCCGAACATAGAGGTGAAGGCAAGGTCTGTTTCGCGGTCTCCGTAGTAGCTTGCGGGATCGAACAAAAAGGGTTTTCCCTCCGAATCGTAGGATGCGTTTCCGCCCCATAAGTCTCCATGCAGGAGAGAGGGTTGCGGGGAGTATCCGAAGAAGAACGCCTCGAGATGTTTCAACAAGTCTTCGCTGCCTCGAAAGGTTGCCCCTTTGGATGCGGCTAAGTCAATTTGATGGGCAAGGCGCTGGTGGCGGTAGAAATCAACCCAGCATTCGCTTCTTGGATTCGGTTGGGGGGTTGCCCCGATGCAATTGTCCATGGACCAACCGAAATAAGGTTGTTTGCTTTTGTGAAGCATCGCCAATTGCCGACCCAATTCCCGTTGACCCTGCTGTGTTGATCGTCCTTCCTCAATGTAGGAAAGAACCAGGAAGGAAGAATCCTTCAAGAATCCCAGAACAATGACTTGCGGAACTTGGACGGTCGAAGATTTTTGAATTTCCCGAAGTGCCTCGGCTTCAGCCTCAAAGAATTTACCGAATCCGAGATTATTGGATTTGACGAAGAATCTCCGTCCATCCTTCGCCGTCAGAACCTGAGCCTGACTGATGCACCCTCCTGAAAGCGCGGATTGTTCGCTCGGTTCGAAGGGTTGCTCAGTTGAAAGGGTAATCGCTTCAGCGACCGATGAAAAGGTTTTGAGAGCAGACAAGTCAATTCACTTTCCAAGCAAGGCTAAGGGTTTCCGCTCAGTTCGCTGAGGAGACCGATGCATCCGTCCTCCAAAAGATCCAGCACAACCTCAAATCCGGATGCTCCTCCATAGTAAGGATCGGGAACTTCTTTTGCCGAACTTGATACAAAATCGCAAAAAGGACGGATCTTGGAACGGAATCGATCATCCGGGCACAACTGGTTCAGTTCGGAAAAGTTGAACTCATCCATAGTCAACAGCCAGTCCGCCTCTTCGAAATCCCTTTTTGTTACCATTCGGGAACGGCCCCCGGTTTCGATTCCACGCGCCTTGGCCGCCCGTTGCATTCGCGGATCCGGAGGATTCCCGGCATGGGAATTGATGGTGCCGACCGAGTCGCAAGTCAGATTTTCGGCCATATCGGATTCATTGACTAACTTCCGAAAAGTCGCTTCTGCGGCGGGTGATCTGCAGATGTTTCCCCAACAAACGAATATGACGTGCATGAAAATGGACATGACAAGGATATGCGATTTTCTCAATCATGAAATAATTGGTCTGCGCCTACTCTTGACTTTTTGCGTAAAATCTTGATTAATCGCACCCAATGAGCGCTTCTTTAACCATACTCGGATGCGGATACTTAGGTTCCGCCTTAGCCTCTCGTGCCTTGGCCGAGGGATGGACGGTTTCTGCGCTAACGAGAAATTCCGTCACTGCCTCCAAGTTGAGGGATTTGGGAGTCACACAGGTCGTTGAGGCGAACATCGAGGACGATTCATGGCATCAATCTCTTTCTCCCGAACAGGACTTTGTGGTCAATTGCGTAGGCTCTTCCACTCCCGAAGTGGAAGGATACGTGACTTCCTACGTAGAAGGGCAGAATTCGGCTATGAATTGGTTGAAGGAAGGTCGAGTGGGTTCCTACGTCTTTACGAGCAGTTGTTCGGTTTATCCGCAGACCGGTCGTAAGTTGGTGGATGAGAACTCTTCCTGCGCCGGCGTTTCCGAGCGGGGCGGACTTTTGCTTGCCGCAGAGCAAATCAGCTTTCCTCCGCCTCCTTCCATACAAAGAAGCTTTATTTTACGCTTGGGGGGGATTTACGGACCGGGCAGGCATTTGATGCTCGAGAAGGTAAGGAATGGTCAGTCCTTTGACGGTAACGCGGACCGCATTCTCAACTTGATTCATCGGGATGATGGGGTAGGTGCGATTCTTGCATGCCTCTTGTCCGGTGATTCCAATTTGGGGCGCATCTACAACGTGACTGACGGGAATCATTCTCCCCGTGGTCAAATCGTGGAGTGGTTGGCCGGAAAACTTTCGCTTGAGTCTCCCGCTTTTGCCAATGATGATGAGGAAAACACTCCTAATCGAAAGGTGTCCACCAATCGGATCATGGAAGAACTAGAATGGTCTCCGACCTATTCCTCATTCATCGAGGGGTATGCGGACCTTTTGACCTGAACGAATCGGTTCCTTATCCTCGGCAAATCATGGTAGGCGTAGGCAAACTTCTCAAGCAAGCGCAGAAGATGCAGCAAAAGATGGAGGAGGCGCAAGCCGAACTCTCCAATGAAATCATTGACGTTTCCGGTGGTGGCGGAGCGGTATCCATAAAGATTACCGGTCAAGGCGAATTCAAGGAGTTGAAGCTTGACCCTGAGTTTCTCAAGGAAGACGCTGACTTCGTTGCAGAGGCTATCCTGCAGGCGGTCGTTGATGCATCGGAACAGGCCAAGAAGAAGAATGACGAGGCCATGAGCGGACTGACGGGTGGCATGCAAATGCCAGGTCTTTTTTGATTCCAATCTCCCTTGACCCCGGTTTTCGAGCAACTCGTTCAGGCACTTAAGGCGCTACCTGGGCTAGGGTATCGTTCCGCTGAAAAGATTGCCCTCCATATCTTAGTCGAAAAACCTCAAAAAACCGCAAGCCTAGTGGACTTGTTGACGAGTGCTTCCGAAAAGTTGGGAGCCTGTTCAACTTGTGGAAACCTAACCGAAGAGAAGCAGTGCAAGATTTGCCTTTCCAACGAAAGGAACGACGAAAGTCTTTGCGTAGTCGAAGGAGTTACGGACCTGCATGCGATGGAACAGGCTGGTGTTTTTCGCGGTAAGTACCACGTTCTTCACGGCAAGTTGTCTCCGATTCGTGGAATCGGACCGGAACAATTGAACTTGCAAACCTTACGAAGTAGAATCGATGAGGGGTCGGTGGAGGAAGTGATCCTGGCTCTTGGCAATGACATGGAGGGTGAGGCGACCTGTTACTACATTATGCAGGAAATTCTCGAAGGTCGTTCTCTTCGGGTCAGTAGAATCGGTTTTGGTCTGCCCAGTGGGGGTGGTCTGACCTATGCCGACGAGACGACGCTAAGAAGCGCAATGGAAGGTCGGCAGACCATGAGGTAGGAAATTTATTCTTCCACCCAAGATTCTTCAAGGTAGCGAAAGAATCGCTTCCGGTTGGGCATACTGAAATCGTAGTAGCGCCAAGCCTGATCCAAGGAAGACCAAAAGAATGAATCGGTTACCGCTGTTTTGTCCGTCCAAATCCATTCATGCCCGGGCAACCAAATCCAAGCGCTCTCTTGGTCGTTTTCGAAAACCGGGAAGATCCAACCGAAACCCAAATGGTAGCACCAACCCTTATCGCTTTCGAAGAGCGAGCCCAGCCAGTGGGAATACCAATCGTCTCCAAGGGAAACGGAATCCTTCGCGGAGGAGATTTTAGTAATCGAGAAGTGAGCCTTCACCTGTCGAAACGCACTCATTATGACCGTGGTCGAGGAGGAGGCAGGGTCTTCGATTCCCCCACCGGTCCAATGGGAAAAGGCATAACCCCGTTCCGGGTCAGCCCGGATCCCCGCTGCGGTTCCAAATGGAAATCGACCTGAGCCCGAAGCGGTTCCTCCATTGGATTGTTCGACGATTAGATCAAGTGTCTTGAGCTCGAACTTTGCGGTTACCTGCCTATCCTCAATCATGCGAACGGTGGAATTCGAATCGGTGGAATCAAGAATTCCAGAACCGCTCCATCCTGCAAAGGAGTAGCCCGATTGGGGGATGGCCAAAATGGGAGCATGAGTGCCGTAATCATAGAACCCGTTTCCGGAAACCGTTCCTCCTTCTTCGCTCAAGACCTCAAGTTTATGACTTTTGCTGGCAAACTGAGCGGAAACGTTCCGGTCCCGCGTCATTTCAACGGCTGTGGAAAGGGTGGTGGGGTTGACGATTCCATCTCCAAGCCACCGAACGAAAACATAGCCTGCGGCGGGTCGCGCAAAAAGGTTGATGCGAGATCCGTGATAATACCTGCCCGCTTGATCGGTCACCGCGCCGCCCTCCGATTCGGAGATTGCAAGCGCGTAGGATTGGAGGGAAAAACTTGCGGTAAGGTTTCGGTCCTGTGTCATCATTACCGTGGTAGCCGTTGAGAAGCCATTCGTGATTCCCTCACCGCTCCAACCTGTGAACGAATAGCCTGGCAGGGCGGTCGCACTGACGGTCCGAGAGGTTCCGTGCTCGAACCTTCCGGTTCCTGAAACGGATCCTCCGGATGTGGCAAAAAGGTTCAGATCATAGAAATTAACGGTGAAATTTGCCGTGACGTTACGTTCTTCCGTCATACTTACGGTGGTCGATGAGGCGGATGGGGCCAGCAAGCCCTGACCGCTCCATCCGGAGAAGGAATAGCCTGGAAGAGGGGTGGCGATGATTGCCTGAGAGGTTCCGTGCTCGAACCTTCCTGCTCCGGAAACCGAACCTCCGTTTGTGGCTGACAGGTTGAGATCGTAAGAGTTAAGGCTGAAGTTTGCGGTAAGGTTCCGATCCTCGGACATAGTAACGCTGGTGTTGGCTAAGTTGGGGTCGACTATGCCTTCGCCCGTCCATCCCGTGAACCTGTAGCCAAGGGCTGGGCTTGCGGTAATGCTCGCGGTTTGGTCTTCCGGATAACTGCCTCCTCCCGTGGTTGTTCCTCCCCGGATCGGCGACGAGTGAGAAATCAACAAATTCGTACCTATGGGCTCAAGCTCAAAGGATGCAACCAAGCTTCTGTTTTGGTCCATAAGGACGTAGGTGGAGGGTGATTGAGGGTCTGAAATCCCACTCCCTTCCCACTTGGAAAAAACGTAACCGGTATGGGGAATCGCTTCGATTGCGGCAAGTGATGCATGAGAAAAGTTTCCATCTCCGGAAACGGAACCGCCTGACTCAGCGGACAAAGTGAGCAGGTGGCGCAAGGGCGCGAAAGTCGCTGAGACCAAGCGATCCTGATTCATAAGGACGGATGTGGCAACTGCAGTGGGTTCGCTGACTCCCATTCCGCTCCAACCGTTGAACCGATAGCCCTCATCGGGTGTTGCCTCGATGGATGCGAAGGAACCGTGACTGAAGTTTCCGTCTCCGGTGGCGTTGCCACCGAGCCCGGGATAGACCCTT
>NZLE01000117.1 GCA_002692605.1 Opitutia bacterium | reverse complement strand
CGCTCGCCCGAAGGTCCGAAGCCATCACAGGAGCTCCGTTTAGCCGTTTGACTCCACGGATAATCGCACTCGATCCCTCCAAGGAAATTGAAGCGCCCATGCGCATGAGTTCAGGCAAGTGCATGAACCTGCTGGGATAAACCCTTTCAGTCAAAATACTTAGACCGTCAGTGATACAAGCGAGCGCGCAAGTTTGAGCTTGAAGATCGGTAGGGAATCCGGGGTAGGGGAGGGTAATTGCCTCGATCGGACGCAGTCCGCCCTTCGAAAGGGCAACCTTTAAAGCTTTGTCCGATTCGGATAACTCCACTCCGCTTTCATTCATGAGATTGGCAAAAGCGCCCAAGTGCCTACAATTTGCACCTAGAATGGAAACTTCACCACCAGTGATTGCAGCAGCCAAAGCGTAGGTTGCTGCTTCTATACGGTCCGGGATTACGGTATAATGAGTGCCTGACAAGTTCTTCACCCCATCGATTTCCAGGGTGTGTGATCCAATCCCGGAAATTTGTGCTCCCATTGAGGTTAGCATTCTGCAGAGATCCGTTATTTCGGGTTCGCATGCGCATCCTTCCAAAACGGTATGTCCGGGACTGAGGCAGGCTGTCATCACCGCATTGGCAGTTCCAGTTACGGTGCTTCCATGCCTTCCTCCTATGAAAATGGAATTTCCCTTTAAGTGTCTTCCGTTCACCTTGACGGTTCCTCCGCTCAATTCGACTTCGGCTCCGAGACCTCGAAGTGCCCGAATGTGAAGGTCGATGGGTCGGTTTCCAATTACACATCCACCAGGCATCGGAATCTCTGCCCGACGAAGCCTTGCAACTAAAGGGCCTAAAAGACATACTGAAGCTCTCATCTTTCGAACCAAACCGTAGGGTGCCCGAGGCATGATTGAAGATGCTTGAATCTTCCACTTGCCTGAACCGAGTTTTTCTACATTCGCACCTAGTGCGGACAAAATTTCTCCCATGAAACGAATGTCAGAGAGATCAGGAACATTTTCTAGGATGCATTCTTCGGAAGTGAGCAGGCATGCAGCGAAAAGTGGGAGAGAGGCATTCTTTGACCCGCTAACTTGAACTTTTCCGCTTAGCGAAGAACCGCCTTGGATACGAAAAACTTCCATTAATGGGACAAAGAGTGAAACAGAGATCCTGAGCGATCCATCAACCTCCGAAAATCTTAGAGATGAATTTGCCTAGTCCGGACTTCGGTTCCGTAGGTTTGTCTTTTGCATGAAGGTTTTTGCTTTTTGGACGTCGCTGCTGATCTTTGTTGGGATTCTTTCTGCGTTTTGCCTGGTCTGAGTGATTTTTGCCGTCTTCGTTTCGATGATCTTTTTTATGTTTCGAACGACGTTTGCGATGCGTTTGATTTTGGCGTTCGCCTTTACTCCCTTGCTCCTTAGTTTGCTTATCCTTATGGTCGTCTTGTCGCCTATTTCGGTTGTCACGATTCGGGCGGGGAGCCCTGTCATGGTTTTTTCTATGTGAATTATGACCCCGTTTTCGATCCGAATCGGCCAATGGCTTGGCATTGCTCAAGTCATCCTTGATGGAATCTTGTTGAGACAGGTCGATTTCTCCAAATGGAGCTTGCTGGGTAGACGTTTCTTGAGATGATTCGAGGGGTTTTTCATTAGCGCGATACCATCGCGAGCGAATTCTAGATTTCATTAATTCGGACAATTATTGGTTTTTGTAAAAGGAGAAGAGCGATTTTCAGGCTTGCTTTGGGGAAATGACTTTAGATTCGAATATAGCTCATTGGCCATTATTTCCATAAACCCTCTAGCAAACAACGAAGATCCTTCAGCTACAAGTGAAAAGAGATCATTCTTTCAAGTTTAACCTCTTGCCTCAGGCGTTCGTTTGCTTCTTATGAATGACATATGGATAAATTGGAAAACATATTTGATTTGCAAGAACAACTGAATCGAAGGATTGGGGTTTGCATGGATGAGATGAACGACGAGGATCGGGCCAAATGGATTCTCAACTACGTGCGAGCTATGCAACAGGAGCTGGCTGAACTTACGGATTCAGTTCCTTGGAAATGGTGGGCGAACTACCAAGAATTCGACAAGCAGAATGCTAAAGTTGAGATTGTGGATTTATTTCACTTCCTCATTTCTATGGCACAAGTCATGGGTATGACTGCAGATGACGTCCATGAAGCGTACCTAAAGAAAAACAAAGTAAACCACAAGAGGCAAGAGAGCGGTTACAGCAAGAAAGACGAGAATGATTCCCGTCACATTTAAAAAGTAAGTAATCTAGAAGCTTGCAAGCAAAGCAGAGCAACGAGATTTTTTTCGCGAAACTTTATTGGCATGCACCAAGTTTGATTTTTTGGCTTTTTCCAATGCTGAGATGAAATTGGATGCGCAAGATTTTGCACCTTCGTTGTCTTTTTCTGAAACGGCATTTAAAAACTTCTTTTCCAAGGTCTTGAGCCTGCTGGATATGGTGCGGTTTTGAATATAACGCGCTTTGTTTTTTCTTATGTTCTTAAGGGCTGATTTAGTATTTGCCATCAGATCATGATATTTTGTGGTACTTTTTCGTCAAACGAAAAGTAATGCATGAAAAAGGATTCCAAGAAGCTGTAAGCCGGATTCTGTAACTCGCCTTTGCATTTGAGTTGTCGTTCATTTATCTATCCTTGCATAGCAAGAATTCCTCCACATGGAGGATGCGGCGTACCCGAAACCATAGGGCGGGCAACCCGGTTTCCTATTTCGCCTTGCATCGGATTGGGTTTACCTTGCCCACAAAGTTGCCTTTGTGGCGGTGGGCTCTTACCCCACCATTTCACCCTTGCCTTCGTAGGAAGGCGGTTTGCTTTCTGTTGCACTTGCCGTGAACCTGCATCAATGCAGGTTCCCCCCGTTTTCACAGGGAATCCTGCCCTGAGATGTCCGGACTTTCCTCTAGCCAACCAAAAGGATGACCAGCGAACGACCGCTTCTAGGAAATTCATCAGCGATTCCATTCGAATGAAATCGTTTTTGTTTGAAGAAGGCTTATGCCCAATTTTATATAGGTAAATCAGAAAATCCTATCTTTCTATATAAACGATCCGGCCGCATTGATCACATTGAGTGAGCTTTTGCTCCACAATCGCCGAGGAGACTACATCGTTTGAAACCCTAAGATTGCAACCTGAGCATTTTTGATCAGTGAGGGGAGCTAAGTAAGGAGGGCGCGAGACGACTTTCTTGATTCTGTCATAAATTCTTAGCGCTTCCTCCTCAACCTCAGACCTGGAAGTTTGGATTTCCCCTTTGAGGACAGTTAACTCATGATTTACTTCCGACTCACGTTCGATTAATCCCTTTTTTTGGACTTCGAGTTGAACTACTCTTTTAGTGATCTTGTCTTCCGCAACCCGTGCCGTTTCCCTAGCGTCGTCTATTCTAACAAGGACTTCTATTTGTTCGTCTTCCTTTTCGGACTCTTTGGTTTTCAGAGATATGATCTCATTTTCAAGAGCTTGGTATTCTTCGTTTTTCTTAACCTCCAATTGTCTGTTCTTTTGTCTATTGATTTGTTCGCTTATTGATAAGATCTCACTTTCCAAGGAATTGTTTTTGGCCTCTAAGCTTTTCCATTCTTCCATGGCTAATTCTATGGATTGATTTTCAACAAGAATTTTCTCTTCGGTTCGAGTGATTTCTGCGGGAATATTGTTCAACTCGTCCAACATTTTTTTCTCACGACGGTCTCGGCTGTGCAAAAGGAGAAGTTTCTTGAATTCTGGGTCAGTGGATAACATGGAGAAATTTCAGTAAGTGAACAGAATGTCTATTCCCGAATATGATTACAAGTCTTATGCTTCCTTGGAATTCTCGCTTTTGTTTTCGCGTTGCCTTACGAAGCTGGACTTCAATTAATGATTTCGAAGGTTATGAATATTGAAAACAAATTGAGCGATGCGGTATTGGCTTTTACCCTTGGAGAAGAGATCAAGGCCCGGGAATTATTGCTTGAAATTCTTGATGAAAAACCCTCGTGTTTCGATGCTTGGCGAGCTCTTGCTGAAGTCCATCTTGCTTTAAATGAAACGGATGATGCGGAACAAGCTTGCTTAATGGCATTGGAGTTAGAACCGGAAGACTTGGCCTCCGTTGTTAGCCTTGCTCGAATACTTGTTAGAAAAGGGGATAAGGATGGGGCCGAAGAGGCAACTTCAAGGGCAAGGATTTTGGGATGGAAGGAAGAACTTGCCGAGGACTCCTGATCAGATTAAGATTTCCTAACCATTAAACAGGAAGCCTATGCAAAATAAAAAACATAGTTTGGAATTTGAAAAGCCTTTGTTGGATTTGGAAAAGCAATTGGAAGATTTGGTCAGATCCTCCAAAGATTCTGATTTGGATTTTACTAATGAAATCAAAGCAATCGAAAAAAAGATAGAACAAACTAAAAGGGTTGTTTATGCCGATCTCTCCCCTTGGCAAAAGGTACAACTGTCCAGGCATCCGAACCGTCCCTACGCTTTGGATTACATTGAAAAAATCTTTACTAATTTTGAAGAACTGCATGGGGACCGCTTGTTCAAGGACGATGCCGCTATTGTCGGTGGCCCAGCCGAGTTGGATGGCAGGAAAGTGATGCTGATTGCTCAGCAAAAGGGTAGAAATACTGAAGAGAATTTAAAAAGAAATTTTGGCTGCCCAAACCCGGAGGGTTATCGAAAAGCTCTTAGGTTGATGAAAATGGCGGATCGCTTTTCCTTACCTGTAATTTCCATCATCGATACCCCGGGAGCTTTTCCAGGAATTGGCGCTGAAGAAAGGCATGTTGCTGAAGCCATTGCTGTAAATTTGCGTGAAATGGCTAGACTCCAAGTTCCGATTCTGGCTTTAGTTATTGGCGAGGGAGGCTCGGGTGGAGCGCTCGGAGTTGCCGTTGCCGACCACATCATGATTCTGGAAAACGCCTATTACTCTGTCATATCG
>NZLE01000116.1 GCA_002692605.1 Opitutia bacterium | reverse complement strand
TTTGAGAGAACGTGGCGTTCAGCTCAATGTTTTGATCCAAGCCAGTAATCGTAAGGACAGGGTTCTCTGGGGTTGGAGATTGGAAGTTCGTACTAACCCACCGTACGAAGCCATAGCCTTGGTTTGGTAATGCGTAGAGATTGATTTGTTCCCCATAGGGTATGGTGTGGGAAAATGTATAGGATTCGCCTTTGCCATCCCACCGAACGGAACCCTTCGCTTCGGGGCTACAATGAATTGAGACCTCAAAGGCAAGCTCCTCGAAAATGGCTTCAACGGTAACGTCCTGATCGATTGGGAAGCTGTACTTGCTTGCAGATTCCAAGATTTCCCCTTGTGCGTTCACCCACCCGATGAACTTAAATCCCGTATTGGCCAGAGCGTGAAAAGTTGGACTTGAGCCGAAGGAGAAGGAGGTTCCTCCGATGATGTTTCCACCAATTAGAGTGGAGATGGAGTTGCCGTTATGATCACGAGTGGTAACTTTTTGAGTCACTGTGGCATAGTTTACTTCGCTTGTGGTTTCTTCAAAAACTGCCGTGAGCGCAACTGTATCTTGGGTCAAATAGACTTGTGTGTTTTCCGAAAGGGGATCGGTCACGTAATCTCCCTCCCATTGTACGAAATGAAAGCCATTTTTGGCGATGGCGGAAATGTTGGTCCATCCATATCCGAACGTTCCACTGCCGTTGACTCCTCCATGCTCGGAATTCGAAGACAATAGAGAAAGTGTGGAAGTGCCATTTTGATCAATGACTGGATTTTGAGGATCAGGTTCGGTGCTTTCCTTTTGAAAGACAGCGGTGATGGAAGTGTTCGTATCGAAAATGACGTAGGTTTCGTAATCGTTGGAATTGCCAATGCCCGAGCCTACCCAATGGCTGAACTGGAAGCCTTCGTAAGGAGCTGCAAAAATTGGATGCAGCGCATTTTGTCTGTAACCTCCGCCAAAGACTATTCCTCCATTTTGAGGAGAACCATAAACCTGAAGATAGGGTGGAGATATTGCCTTGAAATGAGCGACTATTCGCAGGCCATCCTCAGGTTCAATGGCAAGCAAGGAGCTAGTGCTTTGTGTATCCAGGTCCGAGTTGGAAGTCCATTTCTCAAAAGCAAAATCTCCGATGGGAAAAGCGTTCAGATCAAAGGAAATTCCATGGCCCATTGTGATCGTTGCGTTGCCTTGGATTTCCTGTTGGTCGAGAGAAAGGTATCCGGAACCGGCGGGTGTGATTTCAAATTCAACCTCATAGGAGTTTTGTTGGAAAAGCGCATTCACGGAGGTCGATTCGGAAAAGGATAGGCTTGCATTCATGGAGGTGGATAGAGTGGAGCCCTCGGCATCCTCCCACCTTAGAAAAGAATAACCTTCAGCGGGAATGGCCGAAAACGCATTGGCTTGGTTTGGCTTGACCAAACTGGGCGCTAGTACCGTTCCGCCGGAAGAAGACGGATCAATCCTTTCACCCAGGAAATTCATGGTCTCAACCGAGAGGGCAATGGAATATAGTTTTTCTTTGAAATTTGCCTGCAGATTCAAGTTTCCGGTGACAGTTGCTTTTGTTTGTGAGGATGCGGGATCCTGGACCGTTCCTCCCGTCCAAGATTCGAATACGTAATCTTCCGTTGGAGTTGCGATCAAATTCACTTCGTCTCCGAAAAGATGACCGTCGTTTCCTTCAACGATCGTAGCGATGCCTGTACCCGTTGGAGAAACGGAAAGGTTGACCTGATATTGGACGTCTTGGAACACGGCGAGGATCAAGCTCTCTTGATCCACTTCGATAGTGGTATTTGAAAGTTGGGGGTTTGCGATGAGATCGCTTCCCTCCCAACGGACGAATTCATAATGATTTTCCGGAACCGCAACCAAGGATAGAACTTGCCCGAAAGGATAATTGCCGGATGTGGGCGAGGCTATATGCCCGCCTTGATTCGCCGAGAAAGTGAGCAGGAACTCTTGGGGAATAAAATTGGCGGTTAGTTTTAAATCAAAATTGAGTAGTGGCTGTATGCTTAGGTTTTCGGGATAGGGGAGAATGTCGGCGTCGCTCAACGAAACGATATTGAGGGAATTGACTTCATCCGGACTTCCACTTGATAAGTAATACAACTGGTCGGGAGCATTCTCGGGCACGGTAAAGGAAAGTGTTCCATTTGAGGACCTCGAATTCGAAATGCCCTGGAGGTATTCGCCCCCATAGACCTCGGTAGCATTTGCATCGGAAGAAATGTAAAACAAGTCAGTGTCTTCCAAGTTGCAGTCGAACTCATAGGTAAATCCACGAATCAGGGAAAGGGCGGGACTTTCATGATTGTCGATGAAAAGCTTGTTCGAAGACGGATTGATCGATGAGGATTGGCGCGTGACCGAATAAGACAGCGTCTTGTTGATGGTCCAACCTGAAAAGTCGTAGTTTGGGAGAGGTTGAGCTGAAATGGTGGTCTTTTGGTTGGAATCGAAGTTTGAACCTTCTCCACTTACCGATCCTCGACTTGCATTGTGTTCGATTTCAACCTTGTGGAGAAGAGGGCTGAAGTTTGCGGTCAGAACGGAATCTTGGGAGGGTAAGGTTTCGATGGTGGAGGCTTTCCAACTTGGAGCATAAGTCAAGGATGGAGAGCTGCTCCAACCGATGAAGGAAAACCCAGTTTGGGGGGAAGCGGAAATTGTCCTTTGGTAAAGATCCGACTCAATGTCCCAGATCCGCTTATCGGGGTCATCGAACAAAACCCCGGATCCAACCGGATTGGAGACTAAGGAGAAATCGACTTCGTTGGGAGGAATTGCTGAGAAGTAGGCAATGAGGGTGTAATTGTCATCGGCCGTGAAACTCAGTGGGTTGTCGGTGCTTTGCCCACTAGTCCCATCGCCTTTGGTCCAGGTCCATTTGTCCAACCTGTATCCTCGAGGAGCGCTTCCATCCGCATTGTCCCCAATGCCTTCAAGGGTCACCGCCGATCCCGGCGTATATTCCCCAGCCCCGGATATGGAGCCATTTCCGGAATTGGTTGCCAACACCTGAAAGGGAATGGGCTGGAAGTTCGGAGTTACCGAAACGTTTCCAGCCGGGATTGTGACCGTAGTTTCGGGCAAACTTGGGTCCGCGAGAGATAAGACGTCTCCGGTCCATTCATGGAAGGCGTACCCACTTGCTGGGGTTGCGGAGATGGTAACCTCATCTTCGAACTCGTAAATTCCGGAACCATTCGCATCCCCGTTTGCGTTTTGATTAACCGTAAGTGTGTACTGATTGCGATTGAATTTGGCCCTAATTTCAGAGCTTTCGGTGGGAATGAACGAAACGGAAGCAGTGGAATTGCCTGAAACCGGCGATCCGTACCATTGATTGAATTGCCAACCTGCGGGAGGTGTGGCCAAAAGTTGGACCGTAGTGTTGGAATCAATGGTTTGATTGAGGATGTCCGACCCATTGAAGCTTACGGAACCATTGCCTTCGATCGTTACGTTGAGATCGTAGGTTTCCCGAACGAAGATCGCATCGTATTGAAGGAAAGTGGGCGCCTGGGATAAGGAAACGGTAACGAGCGAAGCATTTGGGTCGCTCAGGTATTCCAAGTGATCTCCCGTCCAACCGCTAAAATCCCAACCGATGCTTTCGTTGGCTTCAAGAATCGGGCTATCGTTAATCGTGTAATTTCCGTCGCCGGTAACTGTCCCACCTTCCGTATCGGAAACTTCAATTACATAAGTCTTTTGGCTGAAGTTGGCGGTTAGAGTGACTGCGTTCTTCAGCCAAATTTGGTTATTTGGATTGGAGAGGTTGGAATCAAGCAAGCAATCGGTCGATGAGGTTGTTCCCGACCAACCGTCGAAAACGTAACCGGGCAAAGGAGTTGCGTTGAGATCGTAAACTCCGAAATGTTCCCATGGTCCCAGTGACGGAGTTACACCCGCATTTCCACCTGGATCTTCGATGATGACGATTTCATGGGTTCGAATTGAAAACCGAGCGGTAACCGTGACGTCCCCGGTCGCTCTGCTCATGTTCGCATCGGTACTCGCTAGGTTCGGATTGACGAGAACGCCCGAAGGGTCATCCCAATTTGTGAATTCATAGCCATCGATCGCTTGGGCTGTAACAGGCACGAGGGCGATGGATGATTGTTGACCCGTGCTTGGCGAAACGGATTGACCACCCGTCCCCATGAGCACTTCAAGTTCATAGGTAGTGAGAGAAAATTGAGCTTCGAAGGAGGCGTCGCCTGTAAGGATTAAGTTAGTGGTTTGAGAGGAGTTCGATTCCAACATTCCAAGGGAATTTGTGGAGCTGGTCCAATGGGTGAAGGCATAGCCTGGGTTCGGGGTTGCGTTAATGGTGTAATTTCCGTCGTAGAAATAGGGACCGGTTTCGGCTTCGGCTTGTCCGGCAGTCGGATCTTGCGAGGTAACGTTCAAATCAAATGATTGGGCAACGAAAACTCCAACAATTGCATGATCTTGGGAAACGGAGAGGGTGGTGGATGCGCTTGTATTCGAATCGGGTCCAAACCCATTCCAATGGGAAAAAGAATGTCCAGTGCTGGGAGTTGCAGTGAGGTTTACGATCGTCCCGAAAGTGTAGTTTCCTTCACCGCTGACCGAACCATTTCCCTGTGGATTGACTAAAACCGAGTACATTTTATCCTGAAACACTGCCGTAAGGTTGCGATCCTGATTCATTGCAATTGTGGTAATCGGAAGGGTTGGGTCGGTAACGCCATCCCCCAACCAACCAACGAATTCCATGTGGTCGTCAGCCGACGCATTCAAATCGACGACCGTTCCGTATTCGTAGCTCCCATTGACGTCAGTGACGGATCCTCCGCCGGAGACGGAAACGGCCAAGTCGAATTCGGTGGTTTTCGCAGCGGAGAAGTTATGATCGGAATCTTCGAAGGTGTCACCGTATGCCCAAAGAGAATTGCTTGGTGTAGGACCCCGGGCCACTTTCAGGTACAAATTGGAAGGTATGCCTTGACCGGATGGAAAGGCAGGCCATACCCAACCGCTTCCCGTAACTGTGTTGTATCGGGCGGTTAACCCCGTGTCTGTTCCGTCGTAAAAACGAATGCAAATGGGAGTGTTTGCCTGTGGAATGTTTTGTTCTATGGTATGCGGAGTCGTTACCGAGTAGGAAGCGGGGCGGTAGGGATAAACCGTGACGGAGTCGCTTAATCGAGTGAAAACCGTTGTGAAGGAAAACATCCCATCCTCAAAACCATAACCGCTGCTGGAGTCTCCGATTCGAGTTCCATGGGTCAAGGGAATCCAAGTGCCCAAGAATGGATTCCCTGCTGAGGCTTGATCAAAATAACCTAAAGTCACCAAGCATCCATCTCCGTTTCCCGAACCGCCTGCGCTCAGAGCAGTGCCATTTGCATCCGTTAGAATATCAGGATGACCACTTACGGTCTCCGAACTCCAATGAATAACGATTTCAGGTTCCGTTCCTTGAAGATTCTCGTTCATGAAAACGAGTAGAGGAAAAGCCAAAACTGCAAGAAAGGCACTGCTGAGCCTACCTGATTGAGGTACGAAATAGTTGCGAAAATCAAAATTAGCAGAGTTTTTGATTTTCATCCTAGTGGGTGCTTTGGAAACTGTGAATTTTTGGGCAGGGCTTTATCCCTCAACCTACAACTTCGTTGTAGTTGAACGCAAGAAATATTTCGATGAATTGCTCTTCTGGAGCAATGAATTTTCACCTTTGGACGCGGAGGTTGAACTTCCCCAAGGCATCCTTGTTTTGCAAGAAGTATTTAATGTAAATAATAAAAGGTAAAATGCAATTAAAACAATAGAAAAAGCGTCTTTACGGTGAAAGTTTTAAAATCAAAACCAAAAAGAATAGATAGTGCAATATTTCAAGATAAAAAAACATCTTTTATTCTCGCATGAATGGGCGAGTAAGTTATGGGTGCTGAATGCGTAAATACATGATTGGAATGCAGATAGACTTTTCAGTGTGGTTTTGCCTGTAATGTGTTTTCATGTGACCGCAAGAAGTGGAATTTCAATTTCCCATGGGAGAAAATTACCAATGGCTTTCGTTAAGGTTTCTTGCATCATCCCAGGGATTCTCGAATAATGCGCGATCCGATTATCATCCGTAGGATGGTCCTTATTTGAGAATTTCGATAAGGCTTTGCAAATCTGGGTAGAAGATTTTTTTCTAAATTCTGTTGACTCAGTTGGTTTTTGAAGGAAATATTGTAAATGCCCAAATGT